>JAJTXO010000841.1 GCA_021463315.1 Caldilineales bacterium
GACCGCCACCAATACGCCGACGCGGACGCCAACGCCAACCGCCAGTGCAACGGCAACCGGTACCGCTACGGCAACGCCGACCCGAATCGCTACGGCTACGGGGACGGCGACGCCGACTGCCACCCGCACCCCAACGTTGACGTTCACGCCGACGCCCAGTCCCACACCCTCGCCCACGCCAACAACCCCTGGGTTGAGCGTGTCGGTAAGCAACAGGCCTAGCAAGCCGCGCGTCAAAGTGAATGAAGAATACTACTACGATGTTCAGGTGACCAACACCAGTCAGTCCACCGGCCTGACGAAAGTGGTGCTGACTGATTTCTACAATCTCCAGTCTCCGAACCCACAGTGCGTTGTCTATGTCAGCGCCAACCATGCGAGTTGCCAGGCTGCGAACACCACGCCACCGTCGGTGGTGTGCGAGATCAATCAGGTCTTGCCTGTCAATGGTTCTCTGACGGTAAGATTCACCTTCCAGGCAGCGGTGGCTTGCACCGCACAGCAAAACGCTAACATCGCTTATGCAGTGGGCTATGACGGCGCCCAGCAGTCCGCGACTGTTTCGGCGGAGGCCTTGGTGCCAATTGATGCCAATGACGGCAGAGTGCCAGATCATGATGAGGTTGTCTTGCAAGATGTGATCATCACCAACGCCGGCGCGCGGGTGACGTGGCGCTACAACGGCCAGTCGGGCCAGGCCCAGAGCAACCCGGTCAGCAACCCGGCCAACTACAAACAGCTCTACCTGCCGCTGATCATCCGGCGCACGCCGTAACGGCGCTGAACAAGCCGGCAGGACAGCAAAACAGCCATCCGGGCCGGGTTGTTCAGCCGCCATCCAGCCCCCGACGGTTGCGGCACAAGAGCCGGCTTCGCATGATCGATCGAAGGACGCGTCATCTGTGACCGACGAGATCCGCACCCACACCATCCTCAACAACCGCTACGAGGTGCAGCGCGAGCTGGGCCGCGGCGGCATGGGCGCGGTCTATCTGGCCCAGGATCTGCGCTATCGCAAGCCGGTGGCCATCAAGGTGGCGCGGCTGGTCGGGCCGGAGGCGCGCGCCCAGTTCCGCCGCGAGGCCGACTACCTGCAAAAGCTGCACCATCACAGCCTGCCGCGGGTCTGGGACACCTTCAGCGACACGCAGCGCGACTTCCTGGTGATGGAATACATCCCCGGCGACGACCTGGAGACGCTGGTGCAGCGCAAGGGGGCGCAGCCAGAGTGGCAGGTGCTGCGCTGGGCCGACGAGCTGCTGGACGGCCTGGCCTTCCTGCACACCCAGAGCCCGCCCATCATCCATCGCGACATCAAGCCGGGCAATCTGAAGCTGCGCGGGGACGGCTCGCTGGTGCTGGTGGACTTCGGCATCGCCAAGGAGTACCTGCCGGGGGTCAACACCTTCAGCGGCGCCACGGCCGTGACGCCCGGCTTCTCCCCGCCGGAGCAGTACGCCGACAGCCTGACCGACGCCCGTTCCGATCTCTACTCGGCGGGCGCGACCATGTACTTTCTGCTGACGGGCGTCGCGCCGGCGCCCGCGCCGGCGCGCGCTTCGGGCGACCAGAAGCTGCCGCCCCCTTCGCAGCTCGTGCCCAGCGTCTCCACCGGCGCTGAGATGGTGGTGCGCAAGGCGCTGAGCCTGCCGCGCGACCAGCGCTGGTCCAGCGCGGCCGAGATGCGCCAGATGGTGGACGAGGCGGCGCAGCGCCTGGCTGTAAGCCCGGGAACTGGGCGCAAAGCGCCCCCGTCGCCGGCCGGACGCCACCAGGCCGCACCCGCCAGCGGCCCGGCCCAGCGCCGGCCGCTGCTGCTGGGTTTGTTGGTGGGCGTCGTCGGCGTGGCGGCGCTGGCCGCGTTCTTGCTGTTCCGGCCCGGCAGCGACCCGACCGCGGCGGCCACGCCGCCGGCCGCCGCAGCCGCGCCAGCCAGTCCAACCGCCACCGCGGCCGTGGCGACCTCCACGCCCGCGCCGGACACACCTACGCCGGCGCCGTCTACCGCCACGCCCGCGCCGGACACA
>JAJTXO010000842.1 GCA_021463315.1 Caldilineales bacterium
GGATCAACCGGGCTGGCCTCGCTCATGGGGCGTCCGAAGCCGCCAGTGCGCTGGTCGCAAACTGCACGTTGATGTGGGTGCGGAAGGGCAGCCAGGGCACCCGGCCGGCCACCGGCAGCGGCAGCCAGTCGAAATCGAGCCGGCGCAGCACCGGCTCGATCCACGGCGGCCCCAGAGTCAGCTCCGGGGCGCCTTGCAGCCGCCAGGTGCGCTGCAGGGTGGCCACGGCATCCTCTGGCGTCATGCCGCGGATGGCGGCCCGCACCGCAGCCGGGTCCACATCCAGCACTACCACGCTGCTGGCGGTGTTGGGGAAGCTGATCACCACCGCGTCCCCTTCCTGGGTGACGGTGGCGGGGCCGCGACTGAAGCGCACCGAGTCGGTCAGCATCTGGCCGCGCCGCGGGATCTTTTGCCCCATGGCCTGCAGGGCCATCTCGTCGGCCGTGGCGCCGTCCACTGCCAGCGCGGTGGCCAGCAGCCGCAGGCGTAGCGTCACCTCGTCGGCCGCCTCGTCGGTGAAGCGGTCGTAGGTTTCGTCCAGCACCAGCGTGCCCACGGTCTCCGAAGGCACGAATTCGCCCTCGCGCAGCAGCTCGCCCAGAGCAAGATAGGCTTTCTGGCGCGCTTCTTGCTCCAACTGGGCGCGCAGCGCGTCCTTGTCGGCCTGCTGGACCACCGGCACTTCCTTGACGGTGCCGCCCGACGTGCCCGAGGGATTGATGACGTTGGCCGTGACGCCCAGCGAGCCCACGATGGTGTTGATGGTGAAAGCGCGCACGTTGCCGCTGGGGCCTGGTTCCAACGCCTGGATGGGCGCGGTGACCTGTGAGCCGACGCCTGGGGGCAGAGTAACCGGCTGAATGGTCTCGAAGCTGATGTTGCTGCCGGTGGAGGTGGCGACAACGATGCCGGGGGGGATCTCCTGCGCCTCGTCGCGCCGATTGGTGAAGACCACCATGCCCTGCGCGGCCTGATCGGGGGCAAATTCCGTGCCGGTGGCCAACACCGTGCCCTCCACCTCGACGCTCTGGCCGATGCGCCGGGCGGGCAACGTGAGCTGGCTGGCGCTGGCCGCCTGCACGTCGGAGCGCGCGGTCAGGGTGATGGTCTCGCTGAGCGGCTCCTGGGCTGGGGTCAGCCGCACCTCGGCCGAGGGTACAATGAACGCGGCCACGCCCAGCACGGCGGCGACAGAGAAGAGCAGCAGCGCCAGCAGCAACACCGTCTCCAGCCAGCCGGGCAGCGGCCGGCGCTGGCCCGCGGCCAAGCGCACGGTGCGGAAGCGGGAGGGCAGTCTGCCACGGCGCTGCGCGCTGGCTGGCTGATGCGAGTCGCGGCCGGGGCTGGGCGGGATATAGTCCAGCCGCGAGGCTGCCAATCTCCAGGGATGCTGCTGCGCGCCCTGCACGCTGCCGAAGACGGGGATGCCCACGTCCGCGGCCTGGGCGCGCAGCCGTTCGTCGCGCGTCACCAGCGCCACCTCCAACCCCTGGGCGTCGGCCTGGCGGCGCAGGCTTTGCAAAAGCACCAGGCCGCTCTCGGCCGGCGCGTGGCCGGCGCGCTGCTGCGCGGCCCAACTGGCCGTCACCGCGGACGCGCCGTTGGCGGCGCGGCCGCGAGCCAGGGCAATGATCGCGCGGCCACCGTCAACCTGGCGCAGCGCCTGGCGCAGGCCGGCCGCGGTGACATCCGCCGGAAGCTCGATCACGTGCGTCGTGGCCGCGTCGTAGGTTTGGCCGTCCAGGGTGTGGGTCGAAATCTCGACCTGTGTGTCGTCGGTCATAGGGTCTCAGACTGAATCTCAGTGCTTCACGATATTGTCTCACGCAAAGGCGCAAAGGCCGCAAAGGGCGGAGATTCTTGGCGGTCTTGGCGGCTTTGCGTGCGGATTGTGGACAATTGAATCGCAGTGCTTCACGATATTGGTCTCACGCAAAGGCGCAAAGGGCGGAGATTCTTGGCGGTCTTGGCGGCTTTGCGTGCGGATTGTGGACAATTGAATCGCAGTGCTTCACGATTTT
>JAJTXO010000843.1 GCA_021463315.1 Caldilineales bacterium
TCGGAAGTCGCCGCATCAAGGTTGAACCTGGCACTGCACCCGAAACTGCGTCCTTGTGAGTGCTGCGGCGACTTCCGAAGTCTTGGGCTGAGCAGTTACCAATAGAGAACGTCGTGGAGCCTGGCTATACGGGACGTCGGCCCCAATTGTCACCGACCGTCGTTTTCTTAGCCTTCTTCTTTTGCGTATGGCTGTTTGGCCCGGTCGGTGCATTGTTGCCCCTGCTGATCATGGTGATGCTGATATGCGCGTTCCTGAGCGATGATAGCACGCGCTGGCTGGCGCTGTTGCTCGGTCGGGAAAAATCTTGAGCCAATAACGGAGCACGGAAACATGAACGATTTGAACCAAATCGGTCCGGATAACCAGGCTCTGGCCGGAGAGTCGAAGGGCAAGATCACGCTGCGCGGTGCGGTCTTCATCGGCATCGGCTCAATGGTCGGCGCGGGCATCTTCGCCCTGTTCGGCGAGGCCGGGACCATCGCGGGCGCGGCGGTGTGGGTCTCTTTTCTGATCGGCGGCATCATCGCGCTGCTGCAAGGCTATTCCTTTGCGAAGCTCGGCGCGCGGTTTCCGTCGGCCGGTGGCATTGTGGATTGGATCGTGCGCGGCTATGGCAGCGGCCTCTTCACCGGCGGCATCGTGATGCTCGGGTACTTCGCCTACATCATCGTCACGGCTATGGTCGCCGTGTCGTTCGGCAACTATGCCACCGAACTCGTCCTGGGCGCAGATGCCGCGCCGATTTGGATCAAAATCTTCGCCGCAGGCATCATCCTTCTGCTGACTTTTGTCAACCTGATCGGCGCGGAAAAAGTGAGCCGGGCGCAAACCGTCATCGTCAGCATCGTACTCGTTGTCCTGGTTGGCTTCGCCATCGCGATGCTGGTGCAGATCAACCCCTCCTTGCTGGCGCCATCAACCTATCCGCCATGGAGCTACATCCTGGCGAGCGTCGCTCTGACCTTTTTCGCCTACCTGGGGTTCGGCGTCATCGCCTTCACGGGTGGAGACCTGGTGGATCCCAAAAAGAACATGCCGCGCGCCATGTACATCTCGCTCGGCTTCACCCTGCTGCTGTATGTAGCGCTGGCGGTCGGCGTCTTTGGCACGCTGACCGTCGAGGAAGTCATCGCGAACGCAGACACGGCCCTGGCCGTTGCTGCGCTGCCGATCTTCGGTACGCTTGGCTATACCATGATTTCGATTGCCGCCGTCTTCGCCACCACGGGCGCCACCAATTCGCAGCTCTACGCCACGCTCGGCGCGAGCTATGCCATGGCAAAGGACGGGCACCTGCCGCCCGTCTTCGGCAAGCATGGCCGCCGAGGCCCAGGCGGTGCGCAGGGGCTTGTGATCTCGGCCTTGATCGCGATTGCCCTCGCCGTCTTCTTCGATCTGGGCGCCATCGCCTCGCTGGGCAGCGCGGTGGCACTGCTGATCTACGTTCTGATCACGATCGCCCATTTCCGGCTGGCGAACGAGACCGGCGCTTCCAAGGCCGTGCTGGCGCTGGCCTTGATTACCACCAGCATCGCGATCCTCGTTTTCGCCTGGTACACCCTGCGCACCGACCCGCAGACCTTCGTCGTCCTCCTGGTGACCGTCGTGCTCGCCTGGGTGGTGGAGGCCATCTGGCGCGGGATTAGCAAGCGCAAGCTGGAAGTGAGCGACGTGCAGACAGCAGAGGATCGCCATGGCTGAACCGGCTGAACTTCTCCAGGAAGTTGAACTTCTGGCGTGATCGAGAAAGGAGCGGTCGATGAGAATCGTAGTCGCTGGTGGCCGCCGCGATCCAGTTCGTGGAGCGAACCGGCAAGCGGGCCGCCATCGGCTCGCTGGAGGATATCGAGAAGATCGTGGCCGGCGAAGCCGGCACCAACGTGGCAGTTTAAGAAGGATGTGAGTCTATGGGAACCAGATCGAGTCTCGCGGTGGCGCTCCTGCTCGTCTTTGCACTGGCGGCGTGCGCCGTTGCCCCCACCCCCACCAGCAGCCCACCAACGCCGACCGTCGATCCA
>JAJTXO010000844.1 GCA_021463315.1 Caldilineales bacterium
TGCGACGGAAAGACTTCGGAAGTCGCCGCACCTGGGTTGAACGTGGCCTTTCACCCGAAACTGCCTCCTGGTGAGTGCTGCGGCGACTTCCGAAGTCTTGGGCTGGAATTGCCGGCTCCCTCTGTGTTGCCTTTATAGCAACTCTGTGTATAATGGTACAAAGTGCGCCGGCACAGCGCGCACGGGTCGAACACTCCACGGTGGGCTTCTGCGGTCGTAGGCGGTTGCATGGCATGGCCGATGGCTGGCTGTGATCCAGGGAAGGCCCACCCAACACAATGAGGTGACTGACATGGAGAAACCCTGGCTAAAACACTACGAGAGCGGGATTCCGGCAAGTCTGACCTATCCCGACATTCCGCTGTACCAGATGCTGGCCGACAGCACGGTGCGCTATGCGGACCGACCGGCGGTGAAGATGATTCTGCGCTATCTGCCGGCCGGGCTGACCATCGGCGCGTCGATGTCCTATGCGCAGTTGAAGGACAAGGTCGACCGGCTGGCCACCGCGCTGCACGAGCTGGGCGTGCGCAAGGGCGATCGGGTGGCCGTTCAACTGCCCAATTCGCCCCATTCGTTGCTGGTGTTCTACGGCGTGCTCAAACTGGGCGCGATCGTGGTCAACACCAACCCGATCTACACCCCGCGCGAGATGCAGCATCAATTCAGCGACTCCGGCGCGGAGACGGTGATCTTGCTCAACAGCTTCTACCCCAGGCTGCAAGAGATTCAGGCTAAGACCGTCATCAAGCGGGTGATCATTGCCCACATCAACGATTTCACCGGCTTCCCCTTCGACAAGCTGGTGCAGCGCACCCAGGCCAAGGAGGGCCAATGGGTGGATGTGCCCGAGGGCCAGGGGGTCTATCACATGGCCACCCTGCTCAAGAAATATCCGCCCACCCCGCCCGCCGTCGATGTCAAGCCAGATGACATCGCGCTGTTTCAGTACACCGGCGGCACCACGGGCGTGCCCAAGGCGGCCATGCTCAGCCATCGCAACCTGGTGAGCAACGTCTTGCAGTGCTCCAGTTGGCTGACCGACCTGGAGCCGGGCCGCGAGGTGGTGATGGGCGCGATCCCCTTCTTCCACGTCTTCGGCATGACGGTGGGCATGGCGCTGAGCGTGGGCATGGGCGGCAGCCTGATCGTGGTGCCCAACCCACGGCCCATCGACAACGTGATGAACCAGATCCAGCGCGAGAGGGCCTCCATCTTCCCCGGCGTGCCGGCCATGTATATCGGCATCGTCAACCATCCAGAGGTGGCCAAGTACGACCTGAAAAGCGTCAAGGCCTGCATCAGCGGCGCCGCGCCGCTGCCCATGGATGTACAGGAGCAGTTCGGCGTGATCACCGGCGGCCGGCTGGTGGAGGGCTATGGTCTGACCGAGGCCGCGCCGGTCACCCACTGCAACCCGGTCTACGGCCTGCGCAAGTCCGGCTCCATCGGCGTGCCCCTGCCCGACGTGGAGGCGCGGCTGGTTTCGCTGGAGCCGGGGCCCGATGGCCGGCCGGTGGATGTGCCGGTGGGCCAGGAAGGGGAGCTGGCGCTGCGCGGGCCGCAGGTGATGATAGGCTATTGGAACAAGCCAGAGGAGACGGCCAACGTCAAGGACGCGGAGGGCTGGCTCTACACCGGCGACATTGCCAGGATGGACGACGACGGCTATTTCTACATCGTCGACCGCAAGAAGGATATCATCATCGCCAGCGGCTACAACATCGTGCCGCGGGAGGTGGAAGAGGTGCTCTTCAGCCATCCCAAGGTGCAGGAGGCCGTGGTAGCCGGCATTCCGCATCCGGTGCGCGGCGAGTCGGTCAAGGCCTATGTGGTGCTCAAGGAGGGGGAAAAGGCCACCTCGGACGAGCTGATCGCCTATTGCAAGGAGCAACTGGCGGCCTACAAAGTGCCGACCGCGCTGGAGTTCCGCAGCGAGCTGCCCAAGAGCATGGTGGGCAAGTTCCTGCGCCGCGTGCTGGTGGAGGAGGAGAAGGTCACAGCGTTTACCAAAGC
>JAJTXO010000845.1 GCA_021463315.1 Caldilineales bacterium
TCCTGGCCGCCGAAATCGCCCGGCGGTTCCCCGCCTTCCCGCGAGCGGTGGTCGTGGTCGATCAGCCCCTCGATATCGGTGCGTTTTCCGAAACCGTGCGGCCGGCCGAGGCCATCGTGCGGCCGGAGATCATGCCGACCAACCCCGCCGCCGAGGCCATCGCCCCCACCGGCATAGGGCCCGCCCAGCCACCCACGCCGCGCATCTCAGCCAGCGAGCAGGCCAGCGCGGCCACCGTCGATGCGCCGATGCCGGGCGTCATTCTGGAGGTGCATGCCAAGGCGGGCGAGCCGGTCCGCCGCGGCGAAGAGCTCTGTGTGCTGGAAGCCATGAAGATGCGCAACAGCATTCGCTCCCCCCGCGATGGCGTCATCCAGGAGGTGCTGACAACCGCCGGCGCCAAGGTGGCCTACGGCGATCCACTGGTCCGCTTTGCCGGGCCGGCCAGTTGAAACCGAGGGCCCTATGAATCTCGATCTCTGGACCCTTGTCACCGCCGGCTTCGCGGCCCTGACCTGGGGCAATGTGGCCATGATGGCCATCGGCGGCCTGCTGATCTACCTGGGCGTGGCCAAGCAGTATGAACCGGTGCTGCTGATCCCCATCGGCGCGGGCGCGATCATGGCCAATATACCGCTGACTGGCATGACCAGCCCCGGCGGCATCTTCGCCCTGCTCTACGATGCGGGCATCAAGACCGAGCTCTTCCCGCTCTTCATCTTCATCGGCATCGGCGCGATGACCGACTTCGGCCCGCTGCTGGAGAACCCCCGCATGGTGTTGATCGGCGCGGCCGGCCAGTTTGGCATCTTCGGCACGCTGCTGGTGGCGCTGGCACTGGGCTTCAGCCTCAACGAGGCGGCCAGTATCGGCATCATCGGCGCGGTGGACGGCCCCACCTCGATCTATGTCTCCAGCCAGCTCGCGCCGCACCTGCTGGCCCCGATCGCGGTGGCCGCCTACAGCTACATGAGCCTGGTGCCGATCATCCAGCCGCCCATCATGCGCGCCATGACCACGCGCCAGGAGCGGCTGGTGCGCATGCCCTACACCTCGCGGCCGGTGAGCCAGCCGGTCCGGGTGCTCTTTCCCATTGTCGTCACCCTGGCCACCGGCCTGGTGGTGCCCATGGCCACCCCGCTGGTGGGCATGTTGATGTTCGGCAATCTGCTGCGCGAGTCGCTGGTGGTGCCGCGGCTCACCGACGCGGCCAGCAACGAGATCGCCAACGTCACCACCATCTTCCTGGGGCTGGCCATCGGCTCCACCATGGCGGCCGAGAGCTTCCTGCAGGTCAGCACGCTGTTGATCCTGGGGCTGGGCATCGTGGCCTTTGCCCTGGACACCGTAGCCGGCGTCGGCCTGGGCAAGCTGTTCTACCTGCTGACCAAGGGCAAGTTCAATCCGCTGATCGGCGCGGCCGGCATCTCGGCCTTCCCCATGTCAGCCCGGGTGGTCAACCGGGTGGGGCTGGAGGAGGACGAGGGCAACTTCCTGTTGATGCACGCCATGGGCGCCAACACGGCCGGACAGATCGCCTCGGCGCTGGCTGGCGGCATCGTGCTGGCCCTGCTGGCCGGTTAGCGCGAACGGTTGCGCGGTGGTACAATCTCGCCGCGTTCAGCGCCAGGCCATGCACATCGAGTCCATCAGCGCCCGCGTCAGCCCCATCTTCCGCCGCCCCGGCCTGGAGGCGACCGTCGCATCGGCCTTCGCTGAGGCCTGCAACCTGATCACGCCGCCCGGCGAGGCGCTGGCCCTGGTCAGCCAGGCCGTGGGCAACGGGCCGCTGAACGCCGTGCTCAGCCATCCCCAGGCGCTGGCTGCCCTGCAACCGGGATCGATGGTGTATGGCGACGGCGCATGGCTGCATCTGGCCGAGGGCTGGCGGCTGGCGTTGGCGCCCGCGCAGGATTGGGATCCCATACCGGGCTACCCCCTCCTGGCCGGCCAGCCGTGGCTGGTCGCCCGCAACCTGGCCGAGCTGCGCCGCCATCTGTTGCTCCACG
>JAJTXO010000846.1 GCA_021463315.1 Caldilineales bacterium
TGGTCCAGTTGGGGTGGAAGTCGCCCCAGGCCGGGTCGATCTGCATGACGCCGCCGAGCTGCGTGTCCCCGTGCTTCAGGACGTAGTACTCCAGGCCGCCGGGCATGGGATCCGCGGTGGCCCCCAACAGCGCGGCGTAGAAGTCGCGCGACTGCTGGGCGTTGGACGCATACAGCTCATACCAGGTCGCCGAACCTGGCTCGTCGGTGACTTCAGCACCGATGTGCTGGTTGGCCTGCCAGAAGCTGAACATGGCGCCGCCCGGATCCAGAAAGCCTGCCAGGCTGCCGAACTCGCCCACCACCATGGGCGGGAACAGCATGGTGGCGCCCAGCTCCACCGCGCGCGCCGCGTCGGCTTCGATGTGGTGGGTGGCAAAGGACAAGCCCCAGGCCACAGGATAGCCCGTGCCGTCTGAGCCAGTGTTGGGGCCCATGCCCGCAGCCTTATGCTGGCCGACCCGGGCAATGGTATAGCCGCCGAACTCCGGGTCGCTGATGTCGTAGTCCCAGCCGAAGATGGCGCGGTAGAACGCGCGCGCGGCGTCGATATCTGGCGTCGACAGATCGACCCAAGTCGGCGCGCCGGCCGGCTTGGGCTGTGAATAGATGGTCATGAGAACGGTTCTCCTTGGTCTGGTTGAGCTGGACTTGGCAGGCGGCCATGCGCACAAATGTTCTGCAATCATAGCTCAACTCGGTCCGTTACACTGTGGGCGAAATTCCAGAGACCTCAGAAACTGCTGCCCCAGCTTTCACTGCCGGACGCATACACGCCGGGGGCTGATGATGATTATGGTAGACCCTGAATTCCTGCCAAGCAGCCTCTGGAATGAAGGCGGCCGTTGGTTTGTCTGTTATCGCATGATGAGATACTATTCCCACATGCACACGTGCTGACCCATGAACAATACTCCAGAGGAGGCTGGAAATAACATGGCTGTCCTGACCCGAGAACTGCAAACCCATTGGTCCCGTGTCTATCCCCTGTTGTCGATCCGCACAGAGGCGGAGTATGCAGCGGCCGTTGCACGCCTGAACGATCTTCTGGATGAAGTGGGCACAGATGAGCGGCACCCGCTGTACGGCCTCTTGGATACCTTGGGCGCCCTGATCGCTGTGTACGAGCAGCAGCACCATTCCATGCCGGTCGCCACGGGCGCTGAGATGGTGCGCTTCTTCATAGAGGAGCACGATCTGACTCAAAGCGACCTGCCCGAGATCGGTTCCCAGGGCGTCGTGTCGGAATACCTCGCCGGGAAGCTCGTCGATGATGAGTACCCGGCAGAGAAGGTGCGCGAGGCGATGAGGTCGCTCCCGGAGATCCCTTGATGCCAGCCTCCGCAGCCGCCGGTCTCGAAGCCCGTCTGCGGGCCACGCTCGAAGAGCACGCGATGCTTCGTCATCCGTTCTACGTGGCGCTGGCCGGGGGTGAGCTGGAGCGTTCCCGGCTTCGGGAGTACGCACGCCAGTTCTACCACTTCGAGGCGGCGTTCCCAAGGTTCCTGAGCGCGATCCACGCGCGGACGGAATCCCGGAAGGTGCGCCAGCTGCTGCTTGAGAATCTCTACGACGAGGAGCACGGTGACCGCAATCACGCCGCGCTCTGGGTCGAATTCGCGGCGGCACTGGGGCTGCGGTCGAGCGAGGTGACGGGGGCGAAGCTCCTCCCGGCGACGCGTGAGCTGATAGAGCACTTCGACTCGGTAGCTCACGGCGCGCCGCAGGCGGAGGCCCTCGCCACGCTCTACGCATTTGAGGGGCAGGTGCCGGCGGTGGCGTGGGCGACCATCAAGGCGCTTAACGACCACTTCGGGCTTGAGCCCGGCCAGTTCGAGTTCTTCTCGGTGCATCTGGTGGCCGACGTGGCCCACGCGAGCGCCGAGATGGAGGCCATCATCGGCAGTTGCAGGGACGAAGAGGGAGCGGTGGCCGCAACGCGGCAAGCGTGCGGGCTGCTTCTTCGTTTCCTGGATGGCTGCCTCAATCACACGGAAAGCAACTGAT
>JAJTXO010000847.1 GCA_021463315.1 Caldilineales bacterium
AGCCATCAAGAATTTCCTCCCTACAGAGGGTTTCCGCTCATAGATGGTGACGTCAATACCGCGCGCGTGCCTGGCGCGCCGCGCCCGCGCCGAGTTCGCTGGGCCTGCAACATTATGTCGCCTTGTTGCTGCTCTGGGCCACCCTGCACCTGGCGCTGTATGTCGTGCTGGGCGTGACCCCCTATCTGTGGTACTACCTGCCCTTCGCCGCGCTGCTCAGCGCGCTGGCGGCCATCGGCTTGACCGCGCTGGTGCAGCGCCTGCCTGGCCGGCCGCGGCTGAGCTGGCTGCGGCCGCTGGTCTTTGGGCTGCTGCTGGCCTTGCTGGCCGGCGGCCTGACGCGCGTTCATCTGGCCATGCAGCAGCAGGTGCGGGTCTACGCCGACCTGCCGGTGGCCGATCCCCGCTCGGCCGTGCTGCCCGGCGTGCAGATGCTCTCCTATCGCCAGGCGGGGGAGTGGCTGGCCGCCAACACCCCGGCCAGCGCCACCGTGGGGGTGGCCGACGTGGGCCTGGTCGGCTACTACAGCCAGCGGCCGATGATCGATTTTTGGGGGCTGCTGGACCGCGAGGTAGCCGGCGCGCTGGCTCGTCGCGACCTGGTGTGGGCGCTCTATCAGCACCAGCCGGACTATCTGGCGCTGTACGGCGAGGCGCCGCTCTTTGGCTACGACATCTTCAAGGATCGCTGGTTTCAGGCGGCCTATGCGCCGATCCAGCGCGTGCCGGCCGGCAAGGTGACCATCTACCAGCGCACGCAGCCCGCGGTGCAGCCCGCGGCCGGCCAGCAGCTTCCCGCCGGGGCCACGTCGCAGCGCTTTCGCTTCGGCGACGAGCTGGAGCTGGTGGGCTATAGCACGCCGCCCGCGCCCTGGAGCCCCGACACGCCGCTGAACGTGGTCTTCTACTGGCGGGTGCTGCGCCAGCCAGAGCAGGACTACACCCTGTTCACCCATCTGCGCGACAGCCGCGGGGCGATCGTGGCCACGCGCGACGCGCCGCCGCTGCTGGGCAGCCGGCCCACGTCGCAGTGGCAGCCGGGCGAGCTGATCGCCGATTTCCACCCGCTGGGCTTCGATCCGCTGCCGCTGGCGCCGACCGAGGTGAGCTTCGAGATCGGCCTGTACGATGCCCAGGGCCAGCGGCTGCCGGTGTTCGACGCCAGCGGCGCGGCCCAGCCTTGGGACGAGGCGGATTTCGGCCGCTATCCGCTGCTGCCGGCCAGCCAGCCGGCCATTCTGGCCTCTCCCGCGCCCGGCGGCGCTCGCCTGGCCGTGCGCAGCTTCGAGCTGGGCGCGCAGACGCTGGCCCGCGGCCAGGGCACGCCGCTGCGGGTGGAGATCAGCCAGTGCGATTGCCCCCTGGAGCTGACGGCTGAGCTGTGGGATCGGGAGGGAGAGCGGCTGCTGTGGCAGCAGGAGCGCGCCGTAGAGGAACCGGGCTGGGTGGAGTTCGACATGGAAGCGCCGGCTGGCGACCTGGCGGTCTGGCCGCAGGTGCGCCTGCGGGCCCGCCAAGAGGCCGCGCCGCTCTATTTCACCGACCGCGCGGGGAACAAGGTGGACGATTTTCTGCCGCTGACGTTGGTGCTGCTGAGCGATCCGTAGTCTGGCTGGTTCAGCGTCGGGGCGGGCCGGTTGATTTCGATACGGCGGCCTACTCAATCAACGGGCGGGGGATGAAGGTGAGGATGAAGATCCCCAGCGCGCCCAGCGCGATCAGCCAGCGGCCGCGATCCACCGGCGTCACGTCGTTGAGGGGGGTGGGATGGCGCAGGCCGGTGATAAAGATCAGGCCGGCCCAAAGATACCAGCCGTTCCAGAAGAGCAGCCCCATGATAAAAAGCACCACCACCGTGAGCAGCGCCAAAGGGCGGGAGGAACGACCAAACAGCGCATAGGCGATATGGCCGCCGTCCAACTGGCCGGCCGGCAGCAGGTTGACGCCGGTCAGCAGAATCCCGAAGTAGGCCGCCAGCGCGATGGGGTTGCGGCTGAGGATGGT
>JAJTXO010000848.1 GCA_021463315.1 Caldilineales bacterium
AACCGGGGTCGAGACTTCCGAAGTCTGCGCAGGTTTGTTCAAAACGAGCTCACAGTCCATAAGACTTCGGAAGTCTCCCCAATCTATTGAGATGATACGAGCCAGGACTTTCAATCTGGTAGCTCATCCAGCAGATCCTGGACCGGGCGGGTCTGTCCCTGTTCTACCTCATGGATGCTGCGTTCGATCAGGCGCTTGAAGGCGGGTGAATGCGCCAGTAGCAGCGTTTCTTTGGCATCGGCGATCTGGTCAGGCTCAGCATCCAAGAAAACAACAGCTACCAAGGATCGGGTGTCCTTTGGCGGCGGGTCGAATAGCTCGATCTTGCCACCTTCATACATGCCACGTAATGCCAGCATATGCTACCTCCAGCTCGTATGGGTTTTGTTTGTCCGGCCAGCAGCATGGCCATGGCGCTGCATCATGCTCGTGTTTGAAATCCGACATGTTCGGTATGGCCCAGCACCTGGTCCGACCATGCCCGCCAGCCGAACAGGAAGTGCATCGGCCAGGTAACGGTCGCGATGCGCTTCGTAGTTCTTCACGCGACACCTCCCAACAACTCCCGGGCAATCGTTTCTACCTGAGCGCGCAGCTGTTGATTCTGAATGATGCTGCTGCGATTGCCCAGCCAGCGATGCGGCGGGCAAAGCGTGCAGCGCACCACCCGGCGGGATTTCCTGTGCTTGTGATGGGCCACGATTCTTTAGGCCAGTGCGAACTGGCGCAGCGCAGGCTCTGGCAAAGGCCGCCCCTCCTGTTGGTAGGTTTCCACGAGTAAGTCGAGCACCTCTTGACCGTTCCTGACGGCATCGACATAGGTGCTGCCGTGCGTGTGGGCGCCGGGAAACTCCTGGAAACTGACGACGTAGGCGTCGTCTTCCACTGACCATTCGATCAACATACTATAATGGCTGTTCATCGATGGTTCGATCCGGTCCGGATCGGCCGCCCCTGGCCGCGCGTGCGGCGGGGACGTTTGGCCGGCCCGCCGGCCGCCTCCAGATCCTCCACCGGCACCAGCGCCTCCTGCTCCTGGCCCAGGAACTCCAGCAGCACCCGCACCCGCTCGGCCGGCCGCATGGGGCCGACGAAAACCGCCTCCAGCCCGGCCAGCGGGCCGCCGGTCAGCCGCACCCGGTCCCCTTCCTTGAAGGGGTGCTGCGGCAACCCGCCCTGCGCGTCCAGCTCGGCCAGCCGCGCTTGCAAGGTCAGGATGACCTTGGCCGGCACCGGCTTGGGCAGGCCGCCGAAGGCCACCAGCCGGATCACCCCCGGCGTGTTGTTGACCGCGCTGGCCTCGACCTGCTCCAGGTCCAGCTCCACGAAGAGGTAGCCGGGAAAGAGGGGGGCGGTGCGCAGTTGGCCGCGATAGCGCTGGCGCACCTGCGGCAGCAGCACCGTGGCCGCGTGGCGTTGCTCCAGCAGGCCGGCCGCCAGCAGCTCCTGCTGCGCCTTGGTGTGAACGACATACCACAGTTTGCTCATAGCTTCTTCCACCGCGGGACAAGCGCCGCCCGTCCGGCGCAACGCGTCGGACGCAGATCATGGCTCTATGGTCGCCGGCCGGAGCGTTGGCTACGACGGATGGCGAATCGATCGATGGTCAGGGTGAACGCCCGCGCCGGCGGCGGAGCGCCGAACCACACCCGGTTGTTGCTCCGCTCCTGCCTGATTCGTTGGCTTCGTGGCCCGATTGGTAGGACTTCGGAAGTCGCCGCATCAGGGTTGAACCCGGCCCTTCACCCGAAATTGCGTCCTTTTGAGTACTGCGGCGACTTCCGAAGTCTTGGGCTGGGACAGCCCCTCCGCTTCCTCGCAGAGGGTGTGGCTGGCAGCGGATGCAGTGGGCTGCTCGGCGCCTACTATAGCACCATTGCGGACGAAGCGCCAAATAGTCGGGCCTGTTATGTGACGCATCGGTATCATCTCAAAAAACCGGGGTCGAGACTTCCGAAGTCTGCGCAGGTTTGTTCAAAACGAGCTCACAGTCCATAAGACT
>JAJTXO010000849.1 GCA_021463315.1 Caldilineales bacterium
GCTTGTTGCCGCGACGACGCGCCAGCCCGTTTTGACGGGCGCTGTTCTGTAGCCGGGGAATTCATTCCCCGGCGATCCCGCGGCGCCACGCGCTTCACATCCATGCCAGGCGTCTCCCCGGCGGCGCCCGCCGGGCGACAAATCGTGGCGGTGTGCGCGTCGCATCCATGCCAGGCATCTCCCCGGCGGCGAACGCCGGGCGATAAAATCGCCCGGCTACAAAACGGCGCCCCGTGAACGGGGCTTGTTGCCGCGACGACGCGCCAGCCCGTTTTGACGGGCGCTGTTCTGTAGCCGGGGAATTCATTCCCCGGCGCTTCCACGGCGCCACGCGCTTCACATCCATGCCAAGCGTCTCCTCGGCGGAATCGCCCAGGGACGAGCTCTGCTCCATGGCTGAAATCACACCAATCGGCCGTATCTGGCATTGCCGAAGGGCTTGGTCCGTAGTTGATTGCCAGCCCATTTTGCGTATAATCCATTCGACATGCGCACTCTGCTGCTTTTCCTGCTGATCGTTCTAATCATCGCCGGCGTCATGCTGGGCCCCAGCGCGTACGCCTTCCAGCAAAGCCAGGGGCCGCTGCCTGGCGGCGTCACCCTGGGCGGCGTCGCTCCCCAGGGCGCCACGCTGGAGGAGGTGGCGCGCGCCCTGCACGAGGCCTCCCAGCAGCCCGTGGCGGTCTACTACGACCAACAGCGCACCATCCTGCGCCCGGCCGACATCGGCTTCGAGGTCGACGTCAACGCCATGGTGGCCGAGGCTGCGCCCTACGGCCAGGGCCTCGGCTTCTGGCGGCCTTTCCTGGGCCAGGTCTTCGATCGGCCTGTCCAGCCGGTGGATATCCCGCTCCGCTACAGCTTCGACGAGCAAAAGCTGGCCGCGTGGCTGCAAGATCTGGCCGATCAGTACGACACCGCAGCGCGTCCCCCCTACGGCGTGGCCCTAGCCTCCGGCGTCCCCTTCACCAGCACCTTCATGTTCCAGGCCGGCCAGCCGGGCCTGGAGCTGGAGCCGAACCTCTCTGCCCAGCGCTTGTTGACCGCGCTGAGCTCGGCCGCCAATCGTGAGGCGCACATGGTCCTGGTGGAGATTCCACCGCCCGCGCCGTCGATCCAGGAGCTGGAGAAGCTGCTGACCGCGCGCAGCGATCGTTTCCCCGGCTACGTCAGCCTCTTCATCCGCCAGGTGGGCAGCGACGAGGAGGCCGCCATCGACCCCGACATCGCCTTCGCCGGCATGAGCACGCTGAAGATACCCATCGCCATGGAGCTCTATCGCACCCAGATCGACGGGACCCCCAGCATCGAAACCAGCCAGTTTCTCAGCGATACCTTCGCCCTCAGCAGCAACTTCGCCGCCAATCTGATGCTGCGCCAGATCGGCGGCGGCGGCGTGGGCGGCGAGTGGCAGGGCGCGCTGGCGATGACCGAAACGCTGCAAGGGCTGGGCTTGCAGAACACCTTCATGACCACCCCCTACGACACCGAGCGCCAAACCCACACCATGGTCACGCCCGCCAACAGCGACAAGACCTGGGATACGCAGCCCGACGGCTATCGGCAGACCACGGCCAAGGATATCGGCCTGGTGCTGGAGTGGATCGTGCAGTGCAGCCAGGGCGGCGGCACCCTGCTGGCAGCCTTCCCCGGCCAGTTGACGCCCGACGAATGCCAGCAGACGCTGGACTATATCGCGCTGGACCGCAACCGCATCCTGCTGGAGACCGGCGTGCCCGAGGACGCTCGCTACGCACACAAGCATGGCTTTGTCAACAGCGCGCACGGCGATGTGGGCGTCTTCTGGGGCCCGGCCGGCCCCTACATCGTCAGCCTGTTCATCTACAAGCCCGGCTGGATGGAGTGGGAGCTGAGCAGCAGCCTCATGGCCGATGTCAGCAAAGCCGCCTGGGACTATTTCACCCTGGTGGCCAACGGCGGCCAGCCTCCCGCGGTCGGTACGCCGCTGCCCGCCGCGGCTCCGCCCATCACCCCGA
>JAJTXO010000085.1 GCA_021463315.1 Caldilineales bacterium
ATAGAGGGGGAAGACTTCCGAAGTCTTATGGACTGTGAGCTCGTTTTGAACAAACCTGCGCAGACTTCGGAAGTCTCGACCCCGGTTTTTTGAGATGATGCACCCAAGGCAACAGGAGCTGTCGCACCGACAGCTTCCTGTTGTTTTGTCCAAGGATACACCCAAAATGCACCCGCCAGGCGGTTGCGCGGCCCGCGGAAGTCTGCTAAACTGGTGGGCAGCCAGATGGTCTGGCGCTCTGTGAAAGGACAGCTCGTGACTCAATCTATCCTACAACTCGTTCGTTTCCTGGTGCGCTTCGCGATCCTCTGGCTGGTCGATGCCCTCTCGCTGTTGCTGACGGCAGCGATCTTGCCGGGCATGGCCTTTGTGAGCGCCGATGGCAACCCGGCCTGGGTGGTGGCTGTCTCGGCGGCCTTTCTGATGGGCCTCGTGAACCTGCTGATCCGGCCGCTGATCCTGTTGCTGGCCCGGCCGCTGGGCTTCTTCGTCATGTTCGGCGTCGGTTTCCTGGCCAATGCCCTGGTGTTGCTGATCACCGCCCAGTTGCTGGCCCCGCAGTTCGTGTTGGGCGGCCTGCTGTCGGCCATCATCGCCAGCGTTGTCCTGGCAGCGATCAACGCGATCATCACCGGCATCCTGGAGGTCGACGACAACGGCTCCTTTTACCAGAACCGCATCGCGCGCGTGGCCGCCCGGGAGCCGTTCAAAGGGGCCACCGAGCCGGGCCGCGGGCTGATGATGCTGGAGATCGACGGCCTCAGCTATCACCACATGCGCAAGGCGCTGGCCGCGGGGATGATGCCAACGCTGCAAACCATGATCGACGAGGAGGGCTATGCCCTGTCCAAGATCGACTGCGGCATCCCTTCCCAGACCTCGGCCTGCCAGGCCGGCATTCTGTTCGGCGACAACTACGATATCCCGGCCTTTCGCTGGTATGACAAAACCCAGCAGAAGTTGATCGTCTCGGGCAAGGACGCGGCCGAGCTCAACGCCCGCTACGCCATGGGCAACGGTTTGCTGCGCGGCGGCACCAGCATCAGCAACATGCTCAACGGCGACGCCGAGAAATCGCTGCTGACTGTGGCCGACATCAAGACCGACGACGAGGCGCAGAAGAAGCGACGCGCCGAGGACATCCGCCTGCTGATGCTGGACCCCTATTTCTTCATGCGCACCATTGCCCTGTTCCTGGGCAACGTGGGGCGCGAGCTGTGGGAGGGCTGGCAGCAGCGCCGCCAGGATGTCACCCCCCGCTTGAACCGGCTGCACGGCGGCTATCCCTTCATTCGCGCGGCCACCAGCACCCTGGTGCGCGATCTGGGCGCCAACCTGGCCATTCTGGACATCGTGCGCGGCTCACCGTCGATCTACGTCACCTGGCCAGGCTACGACGAGGTCGCCCACCACTCCGGCCCCTGGACCGACGATGCCTTCGGCGAGCTGAAACGCTACGACCGCGTCATCGCCCGGGTGCGGGAGGCTATCAAAGAACGCGCGCCGCGGCCCTACGATCTGATCATCCTCTCTGACCACGGCCAGTCCTTCGGCCCCACCTTCAAGATGCGTTACGGCATCACATTGAAGGAGTTCATCGAGCAGCAATTGCCCCAGGGGGTCAGCGTGGCCGCCGCGATGGGCGGCGACACCGGCGCGGTTTCGCTGACCGGCGTATCAGGCGAGCTGGCCAACGTCCAGCAGCAGGGCGGCGGCCGCGCCAGCCGCGCCGTGGCCCAGCAAGGCCAGAAGCTGATCGACAAGGGGACCAAGTCCGACAGTCCGGCGGAAGCGGAGCAGCCAGCCCAGGTGACAGCCTATGGCAGCGGCAACCTGGCCCAGGTCTACTTCGATCTCTACCCGCGCAAGATCACGCTCAGCGAGTTGAACGCGGCCTATCCCGGCATGGTCGATGCGTTGGTGCAGCACGAGGGCATCGGCCTGGTGTGCGGCTACCTGGACGATGGCACGCCGGTGGCGCTGAGCAAGGCCGGCCGCCGCAATCTGTACAACGGCGAGGTGACGGGCGAGGACCCGCTGCTGCCCTACGCGCCGGCCGATCCCAGCGCCCACGGCCACGCCAGCATCGACAAGCGCGTCTGGCAGGTGCGCCGGGTGATGGACTTCCCCCACGCCGGCGACCTGATGGTGATCAGCACCGTCTACCCCGACGGCACGGTGGCCGCGCTGGAGGAGCTGATCGGCAACCACGGCGGCCTGGGCGGCGAGCAGACCGATGCCTTCCTGTTCCATCCGCCGGACGTGCAGACGCCTGATACGCGTAATTCCACCGATGTGTACCATATCCTCAACGCGGTGCGCGGCGCGCCCGTGCCGCCCAAGCCGGAGCCGGAGGATGCCGGCCGCGCGGCCGAGCTCAGCGCCTGGTCTCCTTCCAACCTGGCCAAGGGCCTCGCCAACGGACGCGTTTGGCTGGGCCACATGCTGGGCGCGCTGGCCCTGGATCGAACGGCCTACCAGGCAGTGTCCAGAGATGCGCTGATGACCGGCCCCGCGCTGTTGATCATGGTCCTGGGTGCGCTGGTCGAGACAACGACCCGGGTGGGCGGCTTCGATCTGGGATTGTTCGCCCTGCGGGTAGGCGTGTGGCCGTTGTCAGTGCTGTTGGTCTTCATCGCGGGGCGGCTGTTGAGCCGGCAGGGCCAATACACCCGCACCCTGCGCGCCATGGGCTTCGCGCACAGCGCCTACTTGATCGGGCTGTTGGTGCTGATTCCTCCCCTGGCGCGGCTGGCCCATGTGCTGACCACGTTGCTGGCTTTCTTTGCCCTCTGGATCGGCGCATCCGAGGCGCACGGAATCAGGGGTTGGCGCACCGTGCTGCTGCCGGTGATCGCTTTTGCCGCTCTGGCTGCCATGTTGTGGGCTGTGGCCTCTCTCTTCGTCGGCGCTGACGTGGCGCTGGATGCCCTCAGAAGCTTCATCGGCCTCGCGCCCCAGCCATAGGGCAGGCTTGCGACGCCCGGCGCTCGATCTGGGCTGACCGCGGGCGCGCAGCTCGCCCCAGCATCGGGCGTTTGGTGTCATTGGAGTGTCATCTCCGTATCATCTCAATAGATTGGGGAAGACTTCCGAAGTCTTATGGACTGTGAGCCCGTTTTGAACAAACCTGCGCAGACTTCGGAAGTCTCGACTCCGGTTTATTGAGATGACACTCATCCCCCATCTATTGCGATGATACTCATTGGAGGTTAGCAACTCTATGCAACGAATCGAGACTTGGCGCAGACAGTTCAACTGGCGTATGCTGCTGGTGCGCATCGTGGTCAACGCGTTGGCGCTGTTGATCACGGCAGCTCTGGTGCCCAGCATCTATTTCGTAGAGCGCAACTTGCGAAGCTGGCTGCTGTTGGCCATCGGCTTGGGCATCTTGAACGCTTTGATCAAGCCGATTATCCAGTTCCTGACGCTGCGCTTCATCTTTGCCACCTATGGCGTGGTGGTGGCGTTGATCAACGCCATTCTGCTGTTCCTGTTGGCGCTGCTCCTGCCCAATCGCTTCGAGGTGGATGGCATCTTTTGGGCGTTGGTCGGCGGCGCCGTGTTGGGCATCGTCAGCGCCGTGTTCGAGAATCTGCTGGGCCTGACGCCCCCCATCGTGTCGGAAAAATACCCCGAGCTGCGGCGCAGGATCCAGGAGCGCCAGAGCGGCTCGATCGAGTCCACCATCAGCCAGGCCACCGTTGACCGAGTGTTGCCGGCTGGGCCGGCCGGCGAGAAAGCGGCGGCCAGCCCAGCCACTGAAGCCGCCGCGGTGCTGGCCGCGGTAGGCGTTGACCACGCCTCACCGCCCCTCCCGTCCAGCGCGGAGGCCGTCCAGGAGCCAGCGGAGCTGGCCCGCGAGGCCGTCACGACCGCGGCATCGTCCGCAGAGCAGGAGGCTTAGGCTGTCCTATGCAACAACAGGCATCTACTCTAGACAAGCTGCGCGAGAACCTGCGCTTGCAGCAGGTGTACAACGTCTTCCTGCGCTACGGCCTGGACATCGCTTTCGAGCGCTTGCCGACCATTGCCGCGCTGCGCGCCAGCATGCAGCGCTGGGTCTGGAATCTGCCCGAAGATCTGGAATCGCCCGAACTGCCGGTCAAGGTGCGCCTGATGATCGAGGAGCTCGGCCCCACCTACGTCAAGGTGGGACAGATCGTCTCCAGCCAGGCCTCGGTGCTTCCGGCGGAGTGGGAGGAACAACTGGCCAAGCTGCAGAGCAATGTGCCCCCCTTTCCCAGCAGCCAGGTGCGCGAGATCATCGTCGACGAGCTGGGCCAACCGCCCGAGGAGCTATACGCCAGCTTCGAGCTGACGCCATTTGCCGCCGCTTCCACCGCCCAGGTGCATCGCGCCACCCTGCACGATGGCACAGAGGTGGTGGTCAAGGTTCAGCGACCCCACATCCGCAACCAGATGAAGGCCGACGTGGGCATCATGCGCAACGCGGCGCGGGTGCTTTCCAACCGTTCGCGGGCGCTGCAGGCCATCGATCTGGCTGGCATGGTGGACGAGTTCGGCGCCAACGCCATCCGCGAGCTGGACTACACCGGCGAAGCCTACAACTCGTTCCGGCTGACCCAGAACATGGCCAGTATTCCTGGTGTACACATCCCCAAGATCTACCCGGAGCTGTCCACCGATCGCGTCCTGACCATGGAGTTCATCCGCGGGGTCAAGATCAGCAATCTGGAGGCCATCGATGCGGCTGGGTTGGACCGTGCGGTGCTGGCGCGCAACGCGCTGCGCGCGATTGTCAAGCAACTGCTGATCGACGGCTTCTTCCACGCCGATCCGCATCCCGGCAACGTGATGGTGGAGTTGGACACCGGCGACATCGCCTTCATCGACACCGGCATGGTGGGCGAGCTGGAGCTGACGCAGCGGCTGAACATCATCCAACTGCTGATGGCGGTGACGCAGAAGGACGTGACCGGCATGGCCTCGGTGATGAAGAGCCTGAGCATCCCCTTTGTGGACAAGGTGGATGAGAAGGCCTACTACAAGGACTTCGAGCGCACCATCGGCCGGATCATGATCTCCGGCGACACCGTCGACTTTGGCCAGGCGGTGAGCCTGGCCATGGACTTATTACGCCAGCATGGGTTGCGGCTGGATGCCAACCTGACCCTGGCCATCAAGGCGTTGATGCAGGCGCAGGCCATCGCCCTGCTGCTGTACCCCGATGGCGGCATCGTGGCCGAGGGAGTTACGATGATCCGCGAGGAGGCGCTCAAGGCTGTCACCGCCGACCGCATCTACGAGGAGGGCAAGAAGCAGCTCACGATGATGGCAAGAGAGGCGGCAGGCAATCTGCCCAGTCTCTCCGAGGCCACCATGGGCTGGCTGAAGCAGTACCGCAAGGGGCGTTTCGAGGTCTATGTGGACACCTCAGGCCTGGCCAAGGAGGTCAACAAGATCAATCGCTTTGGCCGGCAGGTGGTGATCGCGGTCATCCTGGTCGGCATGTTGATTGGCTCGGCCATCGCCACGGTGGGCATTGGCTTGGGCCAGTTCCAGGGCCAGTTCTGGAGCGTCATCAACCAATTGGCGGTGTTCGGCTACATCTTCTCGTCGGTCATCGCCGCGGTGGTGGTGCTGCGTCTGGTCTGGCGCTGGCTGCGGGGCAGCCCGGCCGAAAAGGATTGAGGACGCCGTAAAATAAGTTCACGCACATTGTCATCCTGAGGCTCGGCGAAGGATCCCCGCTTGGCAAAACCGAGACCCTTCGCCAAGCCTCAGGGTGACGCGGCGCAGGAATTATCTTGACAGAGTGATGAGTCTGTGAAGTTAATCGTCACTTGCTGGATCGTGAACTGGTCGTGCGTTTACAACGGGATCACCCCTTGGAGAAAGCAAAGAGCGGCCAGGTCTCCAAGCCACCTTGTCTAACCTTTGTCTTTGACCATATTGGTCCCCAATCTTAGATGTCCATCTCACACCTCAAGCCATTCTCATCAGTGCGCCAAGGAGAGCGTCGACATGCCTTTGTCAAATCTGACTCGAATTCGGTTGTTGTTTCTGGGTGTCGTGGCGTTGGTGCTCCTTACGGTCGGGACTGAAACTGCCGCTCTAGGTAGTTATGATGACTTTAGGATCGCTTCCACGCAGTTCCTGGTCGAAAGCCCCGTACCAGATCAGTCTCAGGCCATGCTCACAAATTGCTTGCCGGACGGCAATGAACCCAACGACAACCCCGCCCAGGCAACGGCCTCGACTTCATCCATGGAAGCGAATCTCCACGCTCCAGGCGATGTTGACTGGTATCGATACAACGCGATCGGAGGAATGTGGCATTCAGTAGGTGTGGACAGAGTACCGGTTCCTTATAACCTGGAGGTATACAACGAATCCAACGGTCAGTTAGTCACAAATAGCCTCCCATCGAAGAACATTGCGATGCCTGATCCCTATAATTACGCGCATTGGTTTGCTGCCGGCACTGGATCCTATCTGATTAAGGTTGCGTCCCCTACTCAGGCTGCTGGGTTTCACACATGCGGCACCAGCAGCTACACGATAAGATTTCAGGCCAGAACAGATCACCCAGTAGGAGGAATATTCCAAATCAAAGGTTTGGTCTACCACGATGACAACTTTAGTAGTGACTGGCAGGTTGAAGAACCACCGATTGAGGCCGTCACGGTGAGGCTACTGAGACCTGATGGTAGTGTTGTGGCCACGCAGTTGACCCGTAGTGATGGGGTCTTTCACTTCACAGACATAGCAGCAGGGCTGTATGCAGTGGAACAGGCAGACTCAAGTGGCTTTGTGTCAACAACCTCCAATCGGGTGATCGTTGAACTGTTTCGAGATCGGGTGGTGTACTTCGGAGACTACTATTTGCCATCCAGAGGCAGTCTTCAGTTCCTTCCACTGCAATTGAAACAACGATGACCAACTGTTTGCCGGCAAAAGTTGTACTGCACCACCGACTTCAGGCACAATTCAGTCCTAACTACGCCGCATATGACCAGGAATGCCAACTTCAGTACTTCACGATTGTTGTCTCACGCAAAGGCGCAAAGACCGCAAAGGGCAGAGATTCCTGGCATTTTTTACGGCTTTGCGTGAGAATCGTGAACTACTGAAGTTGGCACTTTTTTGCGCAAGAACTGTAGTAGTCATACAGATGGTGCATGAATTGCACCGATCTCCAGGGCGTCCTTTGCGCAGCACCCGGGAGTGGGCGCCCGGCTCTGGCGGTCGCCTCGCACCTGACCCGGCGAGGACGCCTAGCGATCAGGGTTGCAAGATCCTTTTGACCGGAACACTTTTGCGCAAGAACCGGCTTTCTGTGTGCCTAGTCACGTGTTCTGAACTGAAATCGGCCCTAAATCGGCTCATATAGATTCCTGTCGTGTCATCTCAATAAACCGGGGTCGAGACTTCCGAAGTCTGCGCAGGTTTGTTCAAAACGAGCTCACAGTCCATAGGACTTCGGAAGTCTTCCCCAATCAGCAGCCTATCCCCAACTCGCCAACGAAGATAGCGGCGGCCTTGGCTTACGCGGCGATACGGTTGTCATCCGACAGGACAGTCTTTTGTCACCTTGGGCGTTTCGTGGATAATGGGGCAAACCAGGCAGTAGCGTTTCGCACTTGCACCCCCTGCGTGTGTTTGTTGGCATAGACCGGGGCTGTTGCGACAACGCGATCTGCCCAGATCCTTCGTCCCATGCCCCACGAGTCCTCCACCCTGATCACAACTAAGCTCAACCGGCCGCTGGTTGTCGGCGACCACGTCGAGCGGCCGCGCCTGCTCGACCAGATGCAGAGCGGCCTTGCCCGGCCGCTGACTCTGGTCTGCGCCGGGGCCGGCTTTGGCAAGACCACGCTGGTCAGCACCTGGCTTGCCGCGCTGGAGGAAACGGGGAGAGCGGCGCCGAGGCCTGTGCGCACGGCCTGGCTTTCGCTGGACGCCCAGGACAGCGACCTGGCCGGCTTCATCACCTACTTCGTCGCCGCGCTGCGCACCATGTTCGCCGACGCGTGCAGCCGCACCCTGGAGCTGGTTCAGACGCGCACAACGCCGCCCCTGGACCTGGTGGCAGCCTCCCTGATCAACGAGATCGTGCTGTTGGCCGAGCCCTTCGTGCTGGTGTTGGACGATTTCGACGCCGTCGCAGGCGCAGAGGCGCCAGATCTGCTCAACCGGCTGTTGCAACACTGGCCCCCCTCCATGCATCTGGTGTTGATCTCGCGTCACAGCCCAGCCTTGCCGCTGGCGCGGCTGCGCGCCCAAGGCCGGATCAGCGAAATCCGCAGCAATGCGCTGCGCTTCACGCCGCAGGAGACGGCGGCCTACCTGGCGCTGGCGCGGGCAGCGCCGCTCAGCCAGCCAGCCATGGCCGCGCTGGAGCAGCGAGTCGAGGGCTGGGTCGCTGGTCTGCAACTGGCTGTGCTCGCCTTGCGCTCGATGAGCGACGCCGAAATCGACGAGGCGATTGGCACGGTGGCCAGGAATGACGCTGTGCAATACCTGGTCGATGAGGTCCTCTTAAGGCAGCCGCTGCCCATTCAGACCTTTTTGCTCAGGACGTCGATCCTCGACCGTTTTTGCGCCCCGCTTTGTGATGCCATCGCTGCTGACGTCGATGGCGCGCTGCCGGCGCAGGAGAGTCTGGCCTGGCTCGAGCACGCTGATCTGTTTCTCGTGCCGATGGACCCTCAGCGAACGTGGTATCGCTTCCATCAACTGTTCCAGGAGATGCTGCACCAACGGTTAACAGAGCGACTTGATTCCGCGGCGGTGCTCGACCTGCATCGCCGGGCGGCCCAATGGTTGGCTGCCAACGGGCTGGCCGAAGAGGCGTTGCACCATTTTCTGACAGCCGGCGAGCTGGAGCAAGCCGTCAGGTTGATGGTGGCTACGCTGTGCGACGTTCTCAACCGCGAGGAGTGGCCGAGGATGGAGCGCTGGCTGCGTCTGCTGCCCGAGGCGACCGTAGCGGATCATCCCTGGCTCCTGCTGATCAGAGTTTGGTCCCTGCATTGGTCCTGGCAGCTTGAGGCCCTGGCCCCGGTGCTTGACCAAATCGAAAGGCTGATCGCTGAGAGGGACAGACGCTCGCTGCCTACCTACCAGGGGGGCGATCTGGCCGCGCTGCGCGGGCAAGTTCTGTTGCACCGTGCGCAAATTGCCTTCATGTTCAACCAGCCGGCCCACGCCCTGGCCCTCTGCCAGGAAGCGTTGGCGCTCCTGCCTGCAGCGTGGCTGCATGGGCGCGGCAGCGTCATGCTCTATACCGGCATGAGCATGCAGGCCTTGGGCCGGGGCGACGAAGTCGAGCGACTGTTGCGCAGCCAGTATGAGAGCCTGGGCGACAAGGCAAACAACTATGCCGTCCGGCTTCTTTTTGGGCTGACGGTGGTTCATTATCAAACGGGCGAGATGGAGCTGGCCAGGCAGGCTGCCCAAGGGATGCTCCATCAAGCGATCCGCAGCCGCTTGCCGGTGTTGCAAGGTTGGGCTCGGTTCTTGCTGGGCAGGGTCCATTACGATTGGAATGACCTGGACCGGGCGGGCGACTATTTCGGCGAGCTGGTCGATATGCGCTACGTCATCCACGCCCATGCCGCGCGCAACGGTTTGGTCGGTCTGGCGCTAACCCTCCACGCGCAGGGCCAGGACGCCGAGGCTTCGGAAACCCTGGAGCTGCTCAGCCGTTTCGATCTGGATCTCATCGGCCATGAGACCGACGACACGCGTGCCTTGCAGGCCCGATTGGCGCTGGCGCAGGGCGACGTGGCCAGCGCTGGCCGCTGGGCCGACTCGATTTCCGGGTCGGCGCCAGACCGGCCCTTGATCTGGATGCAGTCGCCACACCTCGTCAGGGCGCAGGTCCTGTTGGCCCGGGGCGGCCCGTCCGACATCGCGTTGGCGCGCGAGAGCGCCGATGCTGTCTACGAGATCGCCCAGCGAACCACCAGCGTGCCCTTCATGATTGCTGGCCTGGCGGTGCGTGCGCTGGCGCTCGACGTCGCAGGGCAGGCCGGCGCGGCCCAGGCCGCGCTGCAACAGGCGGTCGAGCTGGCGCAGCGCGGCGGCTTTCTTCGGGTCTTCGTCGATCTGGGGACGCCCATGCAGAAGCTGTTGGCCGGGCGCCTCTCACATGGCCCCCTCGGCGAGACCGTCCAGCGGATTCTGGCCGCGTTTCCCCACCATCCTGTTGCCGAGCGCCCGGTTGCGCCCCTCGCGCCGAGGTGGGTGCGCGACGGCGACTACGTGGTGGAGCCTCTGACCATGCGCGAACTGGAGATCTTGGCGCTGCTGCGCGAGCCGTTGAGCGGCAAGGAGATCGCCAATAGCCTCTTCATCTCCATCACCACCTTCAAGCGTCACACCGCCAACATCTATGGCAAACTCAACGTTCATCGTCGGCGGGAGGCAGTGAACGTTGCCGAGTCTCTGGACCTTCTCCCTCGCCGCTGACTCCCCGTCTCTTCCCATCGCGTCGATCTACAGCTTTTTTGATACTTGGGGAGGGTTATGCAACGCGCCTGGCTGTGCTATCCTGGGTGTAATCACCCAGGCGCTGGGCGTTTTCAGCCGGTCTTGCAGTATCATCTCAAAAAACCGGGGTCGAGACTTCCGAAGTCTGCGCAGGTTTGTTCAAAACGAGCTCACAGTCCATAAGACTTCGGAAGTCTTCCCCCT
>JAJTXO010000850.1 GCA_021463315.1 Caldilineales bacterium
CGTAACGAGTAACTCGTAACCCGGATAGGTGGGAGGTGTCTCTGGGGTGCGTGTAATTCGTAATCCGAAAAAGTGGGAAGAGGCTCCGGGTTACGAGTTACGGGTTACGGGTTACGGGTTACGGGTTACGAGTTACGAGTTACGGCCGCCACCGCCCGCGCGCCAATCCTCCATCGCCAGCCTGGCCGCCCGTTGCCCGATCTCCACCGCGTAGTTGGTGCCGCGGTCCCAGGGATAGACCTGGCTCATGCTGGCGAAGTAGAGGCCGGGCAGCGGCGTCTTGATGGGCGGGATGTTGTGCGAATGGTTCAGCGGCGGCACGGGCTGGGCATAGGCCGTCTTCCACAGCCACGAGTCCTTGACCCAACTGGGCTGGAAGTCTGGATTGAAGCGCGTCAACGAGGGCAGGAAGCGCTCCAGCAGCTCCTCCTTGCTCAGGCTAAAGTACTCGTGGCCGGCGTCCAGATAGTCGCCCAGGTACAGAATATGGTCGCCGCCGTAGTGCTCCGGGCCGATGAAGTTGGTGTGCTCCACCATGGCCAGGTAAGGGAAGCCGGCCTCCTTGGGCAGGCTGTGCCAGTAATACCGGGTGAGCTGCCGGTCCAGCGTCACCACCAGCACGATCGCGCCCATGGATTTCAGGTTGCGCAGGCTGGCCGAGTAGCTGTCGGGCAGGTCGGGCGCCAGCCTGGCCATCAAGGCGGGCGAGCTGGTGGAGATCACCGCGTCGTAGCTTTCGGAGCCGGCGGCGCTGTCCACCGTCAACAGTCCGGCTTGATCGGCCCCGGCGCGGCGGATCTGCGTCACCGGCGTGCTGAGGCGAATCTCCACGCCGCGGCTGCGCAGCCGATCGGCCAGCTTGTCCACGAAGGCCTGGAAGCCGCCCACGAAGGTGCCCAGCCGGGTGGTGCGCGCGTGGATGCGCGCCCACAGCCAGGCCATGTTGACCACGTCCAGGTTCTCTTCACCGAACTTGCCCACCAGCAGCGGCCGCCACAGCGCGTTGTAGATGCGCTCGCCGGTCATCTTGCGCATCCAGGCGTCGGCTGTGACCTGTTCCAAGGGCTGCCAGCGCGGGGTCAGCTTCAGATAGAGGCCGGTCAGCCCAAAGCGGATCAGATCGATAGGACCGAACTTGCTCAGGGTGAATTTGAAGGCCTCCACATAGCTATCCAGCGGGTAGAACTTGCCCTCGTAGTAGACCACGGTGTAGGGCCGCGGGAAGACCACCTGGTCGCGCCAGCCCAGCCGCTCGATCAGTCCCAGCATGTGCTTGTCGCTGGCGAACCAGTGATGGTAGAACTGCTCCAGGCTCCACTCCCAATGCGGCGCTTTGAAACCGGCCGCCAGCCCGCCCACCTGCGGCGCGGCCTCGTAGATGGTCACCCGGTGGCCGGCCTCGTTCAGTTCATAGGCCGCGGCCAGACCGGCGATGCCCGCGCCAATGATGCCGATGTGTCGTTGTGTGCTCATGATGGGGCCGCCGCGCTCTGCAGCTCGGCGGCGGCTTTCTTGTCTCGCTTCTTGATCTGCGCGGCGATCTGCTTCTGCGACTGCTTGAACAGTTGCAGCAGCTCCTGGTCGCTGCCCTTGTATTGGATGATGGTCTGTCTGGCGCAGGCCGCGCAGCCGCGCATGAACTTATAGCTGCCGGCGTAGCAGTTCATGCAGCCGTCCAGCTCGATCATCATCAGGCAGAAGGCCAGCACGTCTGGGTGGGTTTCGGGCAACCCGGACACCTGGCTGACCAGTTCAGCCCACTCGGCCCCACGCAGATCCTTCAGATAGGGAATCTGTTTGGGCGGAAACAGAATTTCGGCCTTGGGGTACATGCTAATCATACGCAACTCACATTCAGAGCACGGTTTTCCGGATAACCGTTGATAGCGCGCTCGGGCCGGTCTCTGACCGTGCCGCCAACGCGCTCGGGCCGGTCTCTGACCGTGCCCGCCTGTTGATAGCGTGATTGTACCACAGCGCGCAGCTC
>JAJTXO010000851.1 GCA_021463315.1 Caldilineales bacterium
CAGGCCGGCGTACTCTTCCAGCCCGAAGAGCAGCGGGGTGATCACCGCGCCGATGGGGCCGCTGTAGGGGCTGCCGTAGGCGTGGCCGCCGGCCTCGCGGTAGACCGGGCAGATGTTCAGGCAGGCGCTACAGCGGATGCACTGCAACACCTCCTCGTACTCCCCGCCCAACAGCGCGCTGCGGCCGTTGTCCAGCAGCACGATATGCACCTCGGCCGGGCCGTCGGGGTCGCCGGGCCGCGCCGGGCCGGTGATGGCGGTGGTGTAGATGGAAAGGGGCTGGCCGGTGGCGCTGCGGGCCAGCAGCGCCAGCCAGGTGGCCGCGTCCTCCCAGGTGGGGGCGATCTTCTCGATGCCCATCACGGCCACATGCACCGGGGGCAGGCTGGTGACCATGCGGCCGTTGCCCTCGTTGGTCACCAGCACCACGCTGCCGGTCTCGGCCACCGCGATGTTGGCGCCGCTGATGCCCATGCCCGCGGCCAGAAACTGCTCACGCAGCAGCCGCCGCGCGGTCGCGGTCAGCCGGGGGATGTCGTCGGCCGGCAGCGTCTCGCCGGTCAGCTCCGAGAAAAGCTCGGCCACCTGCTGGCGGGTCTTGTGGATGGCCGGCGCGACGATGTGGTAGGGGGGATCGCCGGCCAGTTGGATGATCCACTCGCCCAGGTCGGTCTCCACCGGCTCGACGCCGGCCGCTTGCAGCGCCAGGTTGAGGTGGATCTCCTCGCTGACCATGGACTTGCTCTTGGCGGCCAGGGCGACGCCGTGATGGCGGGCGATCTCCGTGACGATGCGGCAGGCGGCCGCGGCGTCGGCCGCCCAGTGGACCTGGGCGCCGGCGGCCGTGGCGTTGCGTTCGAAGGTCTCCAGGTGTTCGGCCAGCCGCGCCAGCGTGGCCGAGCGCAGCGCCTTGAAGTGATCGCGCAGCGCGTCGGCGTCGGGCAGCTCGGCCAGGGCCGCGCGGCGCGCATCGCGGAACTTGCCGGTGGCGCCCTCCAGCGCGCCTTGCAGGCGAGGATCGGCGATGGCGCTGGCCGCGAAGTGGCGAAATTCGATGGTAGTGACAGACATGGGCGGCGGGGTCCTGGATGGGGCGTTGCCGGCCAGCGGGTGCGGCGGTCTACTGGGCGGCGGGCATGATGCGGCCGACTATCGCGTCCGCTTCGGCCAGCAGGCCGGCGACCTCCTGCTCGCTGGCGGCCACGAAGGCGGGATCCTCGATGGATCCCAGATTGACGCGCACGTTCAGCGCGCCGCCGCGCAGTCCGGCCTGGGCCAGCAGCGCGCCCACTGTGCCATCGGTGGCGGCGTTGACATTGCCCAGGGTGACGGCTTGCTCCAGCAGGTGCAGGACGGCCAGACAGGCGCGCATGGTCTGCAGCGGCGTCAGGCTGGCGCCCTGCATGGCCGCCTGGATAGCCGCCTGGCGCTGAGCCTGCTCTGCGGCGCTTTCCTTGGGCAGCCGATAGGCCAGGCGCACCTGCTCGAAGGCCTGGGCATCCTCGGCCACCAAGCTGGTCAGTTGGCTGCGCAGCGCTTCAGATTGGGCCAGAACGGCCTGCATCTGGGCGTCTACATCGACATAACGTTTGCGGCCAACGGTCAGGTTGGCCACCATCGCGGCCAGGGCCGCGCCCAATGCGCCGGCCAGCGCGGCCGCGCTGCCGCCGCCGGGCGTAGGTTCGCCGGAGGCGAGCTGATCGACAAAGGTGGAGAGGTGGAGTGGTGTGTTCATGGCGTCATTGTACGCGCGTGGGGGCACTTGTCCAAGTTCCTCGATTGTTAGACTTGCGTTAGACTTGGCGCAGTGGGTGGGCGGTTGCCCTTGCCTGTCAAGTCATGTGGTATAATGCACCCGGACGAGCGTGCAACCACGTTTTCTGAGTGACTGTTTGAAAAGTGGCCCAAAGACTTCGGAAGTGGCCGATTTGCGTGCTACAGGGGCCTGGCTGCGGCCAAAACGAGCTCCTTCGAGTCGCTCGGCCAC
>JAJTXO010000852.1 GCA_021463315.1 Caldilineales bacterium
ACGTCGACGTCGCAGGGTCGTAGAGCCCGATGGAATCGGCTCCGTCGCCGTCCCAGTCTCCCCGGATCGGGAGGTTGCTCGGTAAGGTGGCTCGGTGTTGCTCGGTGACAGCTATTCTTCCGGACGTGGCAACTGCTCGGAGCAGATCCCGCAAGTCACTAAGTCCAGGTCGGATACCGCGAAGGAAGCCTGTCCCCGGCAGTCTTATGACGTGGTTTCCGCGTCGTCAAAGACCATGTGTACCTATTGGTTCACCGCCCCGGCGCGACACTCTTCCAGGCACTCCGCCATCGTCAGTAGGCCTGGTCTCTCCGTGGAATAGGTAATTGATTGAACTAGAGTGGAATCATCAATACGAGGCGTCAGATACACGCCCAACGACGGATACTCGACGTAGGGGAGACTTCCATTCACCGACAGATAAATTGGACCCTCTGTGCCGTTGTACTCGCATTTACACCAATCGTATCGACTGTCGACGAACCTATTTCCAAACTGCAGTTTGGCCGTCTCGAGTAACAGAAAGTGGGGCTCAAGGTCGATAGAGCGCACAACCTTGTGCCTGTCTACAAACACCTCGATAGACAGTTCTTGACCTCTCGTTTTTCGCTTGAACACAAAGATGTCCGGGTCTCTAGAGCCCGAGCCGGAAGGATTCGAACTCCACGACTCAACTGGCGCCCCGAGCAACGTAACTACCTCGTCGATGTGAGATGAACCAGTTTGGATTCCTTCAAATCGGCCGGCGACCCACGGCTCAACAATCGGTTCACCCTGTCGCATTGAGTTCGAGACACTGGTCTGTCCCGCGACGGACACAGTGTCTGTGGCTGTGCCAGTGTTTGCAGCGGGACCTGCAGTCCGTGTACACGAACTGGTCGCGGTGAGCGCCGCCAAAGCAAGACACATCACAGACCGGGCCCTCACATTGATTGACGACTCCAACCTCGTTGCGCAATGAGCTGCCATCTAATTAACCTCCGACCGCTTGGAAAGACTATTTCGATTAAGGGCACGGAGAATTCAGATACCGGATTGGATCCTTTGGCACCCCGTTGACTTCCACTTGAAAGTGGACATGAATCTCATCCGGATGCCTACCGGCTGTCTGCTCGTAACCTCCAGTGCCAACGGCGCCAATGACCGTCCCCGCATTCACGCTATCCCCAGTTTTCACATCGACAACTGACAAATGAAAGTACTTGGTGACAATGCCGCCTCCGTGATCTACAAAGACAAAGTTGCCCGTCCGCGAATTGCCAGCGTCGGACGCAATCACCTTGCCAGGCCGATTCACAAAGACTGGAGCCCCGAAGGCTCCGGCAATGTCGGCTCCCTGGTGCGGGTAAACCGTACCACTGTCGCTTCGTCGCCTTGCTCCGAAGTGACCCTGCCCGCCTTTCCCGGGGCGAAGGTTACCCGGACTGCCGTCGTGGACATAGCTGCCTCCGGAGACATTTGTGATGGGATTTCGTCCACAGGGACGATAATCCTTAACGAAGGTCAAGAAGCTTACGAAACGCTCCCAACCCGAGTCGGCGTCGACATTCGGGTCTCCAGGTGGGATCGGATCGTCTAGCCAAATGGCTTCGCATTCCTCTGGTCCAAGCGCTTCCCCAGTCTCAGCATCGGTCCAGCGCCAGCAACGCAGTGCCCAGTATAGCCCTAGAGGATCTGTGTACTGAACAGGGTCACTCACCGTATATGAGTAGCGATTAAGGCTTTGGGGGGACGCCGACCAGCCTTGAACAGGATCGGGTCGCGTGAATCGCCCACTGCCGGCCGAGTGTTGCCGGTTCACGGCATAATCAACGCCGCTCTCGGTGTCGCGTTCGTATGAGGTAAAGCGATGCTTCTCGACCGTGCCGGACGTCCCGGCGTCCTCGCCGAACGGGAAGTGGCTCTGCGTGCCTGTCACGGCTCCGTTCGAGTCTGTCGACAACCTTGTGGAAAGCCGGTCCTGGTGGTGGAACGTCGTGGCCGCT
>JAJTXO010000853.1 GCA_021463315.1 Caldilineales bacterium
GCGCGTGCATGAACTGCCACATCATGCGCGATCAGTTCGACGCGTGGAACCGCTCCAGCCACACGGCCGTCGCCACCTGCAACGACTGCCACACCCCCCACTCTTCGGCCATCGCCAAATGGGCTGTCAAGGGGCTGAACGGCTTCAACCACAGCCTGGCCTTCACCACCGGTGCGTTTCCTGAGCCGATACGCATCAAGGGCCTCAACGCGCGCGTGGCCCAGGAGAACTGCATCACCTGTCACGCGACGATGGTAAGTCAGATCCACGGCGCCCCGCCCGGCGAGGAACGGTCATGCACCGATTGCCACGGCAACCCCGGCCACGGGCGCTAACCTCGCATCAGGAGACCACACACCCATGCGCAAATCAATCCTGACCTATGTGGCCATCTTCGCTGTGGCCGTGATCCTGACCGCGGCCGTGGCGGCCGTGCTGGTCAACATCAACACCCGCAAGCAGGAGGCCGCCGAGTTTCCGCTCAGGGTGGTGGAGATGGCGGAGAACGAGCTGGACGCAGCCGTCTGGGGCCAGAACTTTCCCCGCCAGTACAACACCTTTGTGCGCACCGAGGAGAACCTGGGCCAAACCCCCTTCGGCGGCTCCGAGCCTTACAGCAAGCTGGAGCGTTTTCCCGCCATGATCCGCCTGTGGGCCGGCTATGCTTTCTCCAAGGACCACAACGAGGATCGCGGCCATTTCTACGCCCTGACCGACCAGAAGCAAACCCAGCGCGTCCAGATCGTCGACCAGCCGGCCGCCTGCGCCAACTGCCACGCCGGCGAGGCGCCGCAGTTGATCGCGCAGATGGGCTGGGAGGAGTTCAACCGCACCCCCTTCAACGACATCAAGGATCAGTTGCACATGGGCTCCACCTGCGCCGACTGCCACGATCCCACCACCATGGCCCTGCGTCTGACCCGGCCGGCGCTGATCAACGCGCTGGAGGCCAAGGGGATCGACTGGACCCAGGCGACGCGCCAGGAGATGCGCACCTACGTCTGTGCCCAATGCCATGTGGAGTACTATTTCCTGGGCGAAAACAAGGTGCTGACCTTCCCCTGGAGCCAGGGCACGCGCATCGAGGATATCCAGGCGCACTATGACAGCTATGGCTTCAAGGACTGGACGCACGCCGAGACGGGTGCGCCCATGCTCAAGGCGCAGCATCCAGAGTTCGAGCTGTACAGCACCGGCATCCATGCCCGTTCGGGCGTGTCCTGCGCCGACTGCCACATGCCCTACATGCGCGATGGCAGCGTCAAAGTCAGCGATCACTGGCTGCGCAGCCCGCTGTTCAATCTGAACAATTCCTGCGGCGTCTGCCACAAGCAGTCGGAGGAAGAGCTGCGCGAGCGGGTTTCGATCATCCAGGAGACCACCGCCGGTCTGCTGCACCGCAGCGAAGATGCGCTATTGGCGGCCATCGACGCCATTGTGGCCGCCAAGGCGGCCGGCGCGACCGACGAGCAACTGGCCGAGGCCTTGCAGTTGCATCGCTCCAGCAGCCTGCGCTGGGACTTCATCTCGTCGGAGAACAGCACTGGCTTCCACAGCCCACAGGAGGCCGCGCGCGTGCTGGCCGAGTCCATCGACATGGCGCGCCAGGCTCAGTTGAAGGCGAACCAGATCCTGGCGGAGCTGGGCCAGCCGCAGGCGCGGGCGGGGCAGTAGGGGGTGGGTAGATTGGTAGATTGGTAGATTGGTAGATTGGTAGACAGGTAGATAGGGATAGCCCCGGGTCGGATCGACGGCCCGGGGCTTGCGCGTCTGGTCTGCGCTGTGGCACCGCCGGATCGTGAACGATCCGGCTACCAGGTGCAAGGCCCTGCGGGCCTGGGGAGGCGCGCGTGCCAGCCCCGTAGGGGCTTTCACCTGGTAGCCGGGCGATTTATCGCCCGGCGGGCTGGCACGCCCAGCAGATCCGCCGGATCGTGAACGATCCGGCTACCAGGTGCAAGGCCCTGCGGGCCTGGGGAG
>JAJTXO010000854.1 GCA_021463315.1 Caldilineales bacterium
GCGACCGGCTGGCAGGCTGGACTCCTGAGGTCCACCTGAACGAGCAGGGCCGCGACCAGGCCACGGCCCTGGCCGAACGGCTGGCTTCGTGGCCCATCGAGGCCATCTACAGCAGCCCGCTGGCGCGCGCGCTGGAGACGGCCCAGGCTGTGGCCGCAGGGCGCAACCTGCCCATCCTGCTGGAGGATGGCATCGGCGAGGCGAACTATGGCGACTGGACCGGCCAGTCGATCAGCGAGCTGGCCAAGGCGCCGCAGTGGCTCCAGGTGCAGTTCACCCCCAGTCTGGCCAGCTTTCCCAACGGCGAGGCTATGGGTGCGATGCAGGCCCGCGCGGTGGCGACGGTGGAGCGCCTGCGCCGCCAGCACCCCAGCGGCGTGCTGGCTCTCTTTTCGCACGCCGATGTGATCAAAGCGGTGGCCGCCTACTATGTCGGTCTGCCCTTTGATCTGTTTCAGCGGCTGATGATCGACACAGCCTCGGTGACCTGGCTGCGCTTCACGCCCCATGGCCCGCGGCTGATGCGCCTGAACGACACCGGCTCCAGCGTCCACACCCCCCAGTGACCGACACGAGGAAAGAAGGCATGGCATCTTACGTATTCGACTTGAAACCGTGCAGCCGGCTGACCGTGGGCGCGATTGGCCCGGCCGGCCAGCGCACCTTTTACCTGCAGGGCATCAAAGGCCGGCAGGTGGTCTCGCTGGTCATCGAGAAGCAGCAGGCCCAGGCGCTGGCTGCCGGCATCGACGAGCTGTTGGAGGAGGTCGAACAGCAGTATCTCTCCGACCGCGAGCCGGAGGCCGCGCCCGGCAACCTGTCGTTGCTCGATCCGATCAGCCCCTATTTTCGCATCGGCCGGCTGGGCCTGGGCTACGAGGCCGAAGAGGACCTGCTGGTGATCTTCGCCCAAGAGCTGCTGAGCGAAGAAGAGGCGACGCAGCGCGAGCCAGCCGTTGGCCGGCTCTGGGCCAGCCGCGAGCAGATGGCCGCGCTCAGCGCTCACATCAAGAAGGTGGCCGCGGCGGGCCGGCCCTTGTGCGCCCTGTGCGGCAATCCCATCGATCCTGATGGGCACTTCTGCCCACCCAGCAACGGCCACGCCTCCACCACCATTCTCCAGTGAACGACCTGAGCGAGCCTGCGCTGGCCTTGAACGACGCCTTGGACCTGCTGGCCACCGGCGAGCTATCGGTGCGTGGCCTGCTGCCGGGCAGCTCCAACTACACCTTTCTGGCCGACGTGCAGAACGATCGCTTCCAGCGCCTGGCGATCTACAAGCCACGCCAGGGCGAGACGCCGCTGTGGGATTTTCCCCACGGCACGCTCTGCCAGCGCGAGCTGGCCGCCTACCTGGTCAGCCAGGCGTTGGGCTGGGCGCTGGTGCCGCCGACCGCGATACGCCTCGGCCCCTACGGCCAGGGCGCGGTGCAGCTTTTCATCGCGGCCGATTTCAGCCAGCACTATTTCACCTTTCGCGATGAACCGGCCTTGCAGCTTGTCCTGCGGCGCATCGCGGCCTTCGATCTGCTGATCAACAACGCCGACCGCAAGGCCGGCCACACCCTGCGCGACGAGCACGATCGGGTCTGGGCCATCGATCATGGCATCTGCTTCCACGTGCAGCCCAAGCTGCGCACCGTGATCTGGGAGTTCGCCGGCGAGACGTTGCCCGCGCCGCTGGTCGCAGACCTGGCCAGCCTGCGGGCGCAGTTGGAGCGGGGCTGTGAACTGCACGCCCAACTGGCGGACCTGCTCAGCGAGGCCGAGTTAGCTGCGCTGGCCGGCCGCGCCGAGCAACTGCTGAAGGCCGGCATCTTTCCGAATCCTGACCCACACCGCCGGCCATATCCCTGGCCGCTGGTTTAGACGGCATCTGGGTATCATCTCAATAGATTGGGGAAGACTTCCGAAGTCTTATGGACTGTGAGCTCGTTTTGAACAAACCTGCGCAGACTTCGGAAGTCTCGACCCCGGT
>JAJTXO010000855.1 GCA_021463315.1 Caldilineales bacterium
ACGCGGCGTAGATTGAGCATGGCTCGGTCGGAGACCGGCCAGAGCGCGGAGACCGGTCGGAGCGCGACTGAGCCGCGGCTTTTTGACAGCGCGTCCATAGTGGATATAATGTCACAGTTAGCTGCCAGGCCGGCGACATGCGGCCTGGTCTTTAATTGCCTAAAGCAGACCGGATTTTAGCACAGTCTGTGCAAACGCACAGCCCATACCCTGGCCGGCAGCGCCCCAAAGCGTCGATAACATCGGCCGCGCTGCCCGGAAGGAGAGAAAGATGTACGCAGTAGTTCGAACAGGCGGCAAACAATACCGGGTCGCTCCCGGCGACTGGCTGGAAGTCGAAAAGCTGGTCGGCAATGTCGGCGAGCAGATCGCCCTCGATGATGTCTTGCTGGTTCACAACGGCGAGCAGATCGTCGTCGGCCAGCCGGTGGTGCAGGGCGCCAAGGTCACGGCAACGGTCCAGGCCCAGCACAAGGGCAAGAAAGTGATCGTGTTCAAGTACCGGCCCAAGCAGCGCTATCGCGTCAAGAACGGACATCGCCAGTACCTGACCCGGTTGCGCATCGACGCCATCGAGATGTAGGACGAGGAGAAACTAGCATGGCACACAAAAAAGGTGGCGGCAGCAGCAAGAACGGTCGCGACAGCCAAGCCCAACGGCTGGGCGTCAAGCGCTTCGATGGTCAGTTTGTGACGGCTGGCTCGATTCTGGTGCGCCAGCGCGGCACCAAATTCCTGGCTGGCGACAACGCCGGACTGGGACGCGATCACACCGTCTTTGCGACCAGCGATGGCTTCGTGAAATTCGAATACGTGCGCAAGGACAAGCAGCAGATCAGCGTCCATCCCGAGCGGGTCGGTTGACCCGAATCGAGGCAAAATCATGAAGCAAGGCATTCACCCAACCTATTACTCGGACGCGCAGATCGTCTGCGCCTGCGGCAACACCTGGGTCACCGGCTCGACGCGCAAGCAGATCCGCACCGACGTCTGCTCGGCCTGCCACCCCTTCTACACGGGCGAGCAGCGCATCGTCGACACCGCCGGCCAGGTAGACCGCTTCATGCGTCGCCTGCAGCAGGCTGAGGAGCGCGCCGCGCAGGTCAAGGTCCAACAGCAGGCTGAAGAGGCCGCGCGCAAGGCGGCCGCCCAGGCACGCGCCCGCGGCGAGAGCCCCAAGAAGGCCAAGCAGATCGCGGAACGGGCCGCCGAAGATGTGCTGGCAACCCTGAACCAGGGCGGCGCCGCCGAGGCCGTAGCCGCGGAATAGCGGCAACCCAAGTTCGCATCCCAAGGGGCAGACGTTGTTCTGCCCCTTTTGCTTGCCCAAGAGGAGGGCGTTCTCATGTCATATTTCCAACCCCGCGGCGGATGGATCGAGGTGATCTGTGGCAGCATGTTCTGCGGCAAGACCGAGGAGCTGCTGCGCCGCGTGCGCCGCGCGGTCATCGCCCGCCAGCAGATCCAGGTCTTCAAGCCGGCCGTCGACAGCCGCTACGGCATCGGCCGCGTCGCGTCGCACAACGGCCTGGCCTGGGAGAGCGAAACCGTGGAAAGCTCCGCGCAGATTCTGGAGCTTCTGCTGCCCGACACGACCATCGTGGCCATCGACGAGGTGCAGTTCTTCGACCAGGGCGTGGCCGACGTCTGCAACCACCTGGCCCAGCGCGGGCTGCGGGTGATCTGCGCGGGACTGGACCTGGACTTCCGCGGCGAGCCCTTCGGCCCCATGCCGCGACTGATGGCCCAGGCGGAGCTGCTGGACAAGCTGCACGCCATCTGCGTGGTCTGCGGCGCGCCGGCCAGTCGCACCCAGCGCCTGATCGACGGCCAGCCTGCTCGTTTCGACGACCCGGTCATCGTCATCGGCGCAGCCGAGAAGTACGAGGCCCGCTGCCGCGACTGTCATCAGGTTCCACGGTGAAGGGAGTGGGGAGTGGGGAGTGGGGAGTGGGGAGTGGGGAATGGGGAGTGGGGC
>JAJTXO010000856.1 GCA_021463315.1 Caldilineales bacterium
TGAAAAGTGGCCCAAAGACTTCGGAAGTGGCCGATTTGCGTGCTACAGGGGCCTGGCTGCGGCCAAAACGAGCTCCTTCGAGTCGCTCGGCCACTTCCGAAGTCTGGAAAATGACTTTTCAAACAGTTTCTGAGTGGTGGATTGCGGGCATCGCTCCGGCGCCTGAAGGGTTGTGCTGGGCTAAGCAACTGTCCGCAATCAACTTGGTGGTTGGCTCGGTCGGAGACCGGCCAAAGCGCGAAGTTAATTGCGGACAAGCACTAAGCGCCGAACGTCCGGCTATCGAAAACAGAACGGAGACAAAACGTGTCATTATTTGGCAAGAATCGGAACAAAGAGGATGCGCCAGTGGGCGCGCGGGCCAGTGAGGCGCCGGGCGAGCTGCGCGAGCTGGACGCTCGCACCCAGGATCTGCCGATCCTGCCGCTGCGCGGGGTGGTGGTCTATCCGATGATGTGGTTGCCACTGACGGTGGGCCAGCCGCGTTCGGTGCGCCTGATCGACGAGGCGCTGGCAGAGGCCGAACCGCGCATCATTGGCCTGTTCACCAGCAAGAACGCGGAGGATGACGAGCCTGATCCGGACGAGATCTTCGAGGTCGGCACCATGGCCGTGGTGCATCGCATGCTGCGCGCCCCCGATGGCACCGTGCGGCTGATCATCCAGGGCCTGGAGCGGATCAAGATCGAGGGCTACTCGCAGATGCAGCCCTACCTGCGGGCTGATGTCGTCGAGATACCGGACGTGCTGGAGGACACCGTGGAGCTGCTGGCGCTGACGCGCAACGCTCAGGATCAGTTTCGCCAGTTGATCAACCTGGTGCCGCATCTGCCGGAAGAGCTGGAGATGGCCGCGCTGAACGTGGAGGACGCGCGCCAGTTGGTCTATCTGATCGCCTCCAGCCTGCGGCTGGAGGTGGATGTTGCCCAGGAGCTGCTGGAGATCGACAGCGTCAGCGAGAAGTTGCGCCGGCTCAGCGCCTTGCTGGCCAAGGAGCTGGAGGTGCTGGAGCTGGGCCGCAAGATCCAGTCCGAGGCCGTGGGCGAGATGGAGAAGATGCAGCGCGATTTCTATCTGCGCGAGCAGCTCAAGGCTATCCAGAAGGAGCTGGGCGAGGGGGACGAGCAGGAAGCAGAAATCAAGGAGATGGAGGAGCGCATCAGCACGGCCGGCATGCCGGAGGAAGCCTTGAAGGAGGCCCTGCGCGAGCTGGATCGCATGCGCAAGATGCCGATCCAGGCGGCCGAGTACAGCGTGATCAAGACCTATCTGGACTGGATGGTCAGCCTGCCCTGGCAGCAGCGCACCGACGACAACCTGGACATCAGCCACGCCCGCCAGGTGCTGGACGAGGATCACTACGGCCTGGACGACATCAAGGATCGCATTCTGGAATATCTGGCAGTGCGCAAGCTGAAGCTGGATCGCAAGGACGAGCCGCAGGATGAGATTCCCGAGGCCGACAAGATTCGCCGCGAGCGGGAAGGGGTGATTCTCTGCTTCGTCGGCCCGCCTGGCGTGGGCAAGACCTCGCTGGGGCTGAGCATCGCCCGGGCCATGGGGCGCAAGTTCGTGCGGCTGGCGCTGGGCGGCATCCGCGACGAGGCCGAGATCCGCGGCTTTCGGCGCACCTACATCGGCTCCATGCCGGGCCGGGTGATCCAAAGCCTGCGCCGCGTCGAATCGCGCAACCCGGTCTTCATGCTGGACGAGGTGGACAAGCTGGGCCGCGATTTCCGCGGCGATCCCAGCTCGGCGCTGTTGGAGGTGCTGGACCCAGAGCAGAACCGCGAGTTCCGCGACCACTACCTGGACGTGCCCTTCGACCTGAGCCAGGTGATGTTCATCACCACCGCCAACATGCTGGACACCATCCCCGATCCGCTGCTGGATCGCATGGAGATCATCGAGCTGCACAGCTACACCACCGAGGAGAAGGTCAAGATCGCCCAGGATTACCTGGCGCCGCGCCAGAT
>JAJTXO010000857.1 GCA_021463315.1 Caldilineales bacterium
TCCAGCCGTCAGGCCCGGCGGGGACATGCAGCAACGGACGATCTGGGAAGATCGTCCTACGGGGTGGCGTGATGCGCGATGTGAACCTGGTCAAGCCCCAGGGCAGCAACGGACGATCTGGGAAGATCGTCCTACGGGGGGATCAGTCCTTGTAGGGGTCGAATTCCTTTTCGCTGGCCATGGCGACGCCCAGGGGTTTGAGGGTGTGCAGAATGCGGATGGTGGCGCCGTGGTGCGCCAGCACGTCGGGCAGTCGCTTGTAACAGTGCGGCGATTCGTCCGTGCCCGCGCCGCGCAGCTCCACTCCTTGCTCGCCGATCCATGCCATCATCATCGCGCGCGAGACCTGCCCGGGCGCGATGACCTCCCCGGTCTTGCGGTTGATCTTGCCGCGGGCCGCGGTGCGGCTCATCACCCGCCCCGCGCCATGCACCGTGGAGTAGAGCGCCAGCGCCGATTCTTCGGACTCGACCCCCTCCAGAATCACCGAGATATCGCCCATGGAGCCGCCGACGAAGCCGCGCTGGCCGGGAAAGGCCGGGGTCGCGCCTTTGCGCACCACCCACAGCTCCTCGCCCTGATGCACCTCCTGCCAGGCGAAGTTGTGATGGTTGTGGACTTCATCCAGGATGTTGGCGCCCAGCAGCCGGGCGACCTCGCTGCACACCCAGTCGCGGCCTGCATAGGCATAGCGCCCGGCCAGCGCCATGCAGGCCAGGTAGTCCGCGCCCAGGTGCGAGCGCACGTCCAGCACCAGCGGATCCGCGTGGATGTTGTCCACTGCGCCACCCGCCTCCAGGAAGTGGGTGGCGGTCTTGTGGCCAAAGCCGCGCGAGCCAAAGTGGACGCCGATCCAGATGCGCCCCTGCTCATCCTCCAGCAGATCGACGTAGTGGTTGCCTGAGCCGATGGTGCCCAACTGCTGGCTGGCCATCTGCTTGAGCTGCGCAATGGCCCGGATCGACCAGGCCGGATCGTCGAACAGATCATGATCGACCCGCACCTGGTTCTTGCGGCCGATGCCGAAGGAGAGGTGGGACCAGATGTCGTCCATGATCGGCTTGATGCGGGCGCGCACCTCCGCGGCTGGCATGTCGGTCAGCACCGCCTTGTTGCCGCAGGCGATGTCGTAGCCCACCCCCGACGGGCTGACTTTGTCCTGATAGGCCACCACACCGCCGATGGGGACGGCGTAGCCCAGGTGGTGGTCGGCCATCAGCGCGGCTGCGTCTGCGGTGCGCGCGCAGTTTTTGATCTGGCGCAGCGCCCCCTCGTCGTTCAATTCGCCCCAAACCGGGATGTTGTCGACGTATTGCATGTGTTTCTCCTCTGTCGTGTCCAACGGACGCAGAACGATTTGGAAAATCGTTCTACGGCGGAACGATTTGGAAAATCGTTCTACGGCGGAACGATCTGGAAAATCGTTCTACGGCGGAACGACTTGGAAAATCGTTCTACGGCGGAACGATCTGGAAAATCGTTCTACGGGGCCGCTTATGCGGCGGCTGTTGCCTCGGCGTCCAACTGCTGAAAGAAGCTGACCATGGTTCGATGCCGCTCGCTGGCGATGCGGCGCGCGGTGGGGGTCAGCAGGCGATCCTGAATCTGCGCCAGCTTGTAGACAAACTCGTGGCTGGGGGTGTAGTCGATGCCGGCTGGCGGCGGCTGCCCCGCGTCGATCTCGGCCAGCGGCTGCGACCAGAGGCGGTGGCCGTGGCTGGCGCTGTAGGCCACCGCGCGGGCCACGCCGATCGCGCCGATGGCGTCCAGCTTGTCGGCGTCGTGCAGGCAGGCCGCCTCCAGCGTGGCTGGCGCTGGACCCCGACGGAAGCGATGCGCCTCGATGGCGTGGCAGATGGCCTCCACCTGCTCCGCCGGCTGGCCAGCCAGCAGCACCCGCGCCCGCTCAGCCCCCACCAGGTGATGGTCCGGCTCCTGGCGGGCGATGTCGTGCAGCAGC
>JAJTXO010000858.1 GCA_021463315.1 Caldilineales bacterium
CCCACGGTCCCCAGTAGCCCACGGCGATCAGCAGCCAGCCCAGCAGGACCAGCCCGGCGGCCAGGGCTGGGCTGTGCAGCAAACGCCGCCAGCTAAGGCGCATGGTACACCTGCTGATAGCTGCGCCACAGGGTGGCGGCCGCGGCTGGCCAGGTGAAGCGGCTGGCATGGGCCAGGCCGGCTTGGATCATCCGGCCGCGCAGCGCGCTCTTCTCGATCAGGCTCTGCAAGGCGGCCGCCAGCCCCTGCTCGTCATGGGCCGGAACCAGCCGCGCGGCGTCGCCCGCGGCCTCCACCAGCGAGGAGTTGTCGGCGCAGACCACCGGCGTGCCGCAGGCCATGGCCTCGATCACGGGGATGCCGAAGCCTTCGTAGCGCGAGGGGAAGGCGAAGAGCTCGGCCGCGGCGTAGAGCGCGGGCAGGTCGGCGTCCGCTACGAAGCCGGTGAAGAGGATGTCGTGAGCCAGCGGGCTCTCGCGCGCGGCCTGGAAGATGCCCTCCGCCAGCCAGCCGGGGCCGCCCGCGATCACCAGACGGTGCGGCAGCTTGCTCTCCTGGCGCATCAGCGTCCAGGCGCGGATCAGCGCCGGCCAGTTCTTGCGCGGCTCCAGCGTGCCCACTCCCAGAACGAAGGGCTTGTCGCCCAGCCCATAGCGCTGCCGCACATGTTGCAACGCGGCCGGGTCCTGTTGCGGCTGAAAGCGCGCCTCGACGCCAGGATAGACCACCGTGATCTGCTCTGGAGGGACGCCCAGCAGCGACACCAGATCGCGTTTGGTGCTCTTGCTGTCGGCCAGGATGTGGCTGGCGCGCGCCACCGAGCGGGGCACGGCGCGGTTGAGAAAGGCGCGCAGGCCAGCGTCGGCGAATTCGGGCACGGTCAAGAAGCTGAGATCATGCACGGTCAGCAGGCCGCGCGCCTGGCGCAGAGGAGGCAGCACGAAATCGGAGGCGTGGTACAGATCGGTCGGGCCGCACAGCGTTTCGGCGGGCAGGGGAAGGCCCAGGCGATGCCAGCCGACGGTGAGCCAGCGGTTGCTCAGCGGCACGGTGCGCACTGCCAGGCCGGGCGGCGCGTTCACCTGGCCGGCGCGCGGCGCGCCGAAGACCAGCAGGGTGACGGCGTGCCCCGCGGCCAGCGGCGCCAGTGCGCCCACCAGGCCGCGCGTATGGCGGCCGATGCCAGCTCCCTGATGAACGGCGGGGGTGTAGTCGATGACGATGCGCACGGAGGGAGAACTCAGTGGATGCCCCGATAGGTCCAGATGCGGTTGGCGCCGTAGTTCCAGAAGAGCACCACCCCGATGGCGATGACCTTGGCCGCGAGATAGGCCGGCGGATCCACCAACGCCTGGCTGAACAGGGGGTGCAGCCCCAACACGATCAGCTCGTTCAAGCCGAGGCCGATCAGGTTGATGAAGGCGAACTGCCCCAGTTGGGTGGCGATGGGCCGCGCCTGGCTCTCCGGGAAGGTCCACAGCCGATTCCAGGTGAAGTTGCTGATCACGGCCACGGAGAAGCCCAGGCCCACGGCCAGCGAGAGCGGAAAGCCCAGCACCTCCCGCGCGAAGGTCAGCACCGCCAGGTCGACCACCATGCCGATGGCGCCGACGATGGCGAACTTCAGGAAGCGGGTGATTTCCTTGGGATGGACCCCGGTGACGGTGGAAGCTCGATTGATAATGCGGTGTCGAGATGACAAAAGCACCTCTGTGTCGGCCAGGTGTGACATACGTGAGTTTGCGCTCCGCGATCAATGGGATGGTTCGAGATCGGTTGTAGGCGTCGCCATCACGGCCAGCAACCCCAGCAGCAGCGCAAGAGTCAGGTAGATGTGTTGCACCCACAGGTTGTCGAAGAAATTGTGGACGGTGGCGGCTGTCAGCCCGCCCAAGACGCCCGCGGCCACGGCCGCGGCCAGGCGATCGTGCAGCTCGCCGAAGACCTGCGCCCGCGCGTT
>JAJTXO010000859.1 GCA_021463315.1 Caldilineales bacterium
GTGACCGTTCACCAATTTACCCATTCACCATTCACCAATTTACCCATTCACCAATTCACCATTCACCAATTCACCAATTCACCATTCACCAATTCACCAATCTACCAATCTACCAATCTACCAATCTACCATTCACCTATCCATACCGGCGGCCGCTGGGGAAATTGCGGCGCCAGTGGAGCTCGGCGCGGGCGCGGTTGCGCTGCCGCCAGCGCAGGCCAGCCGGGTAGCCCAGCATCTTGGCTACGTCTCCGGTCAGGCGCAGCAGCGGAATCAGCAGCATGGCCCAGCCGCGCGCTAGCCAGCCGAAGCGTTGCCATAGGGCCGGCAGCCGGCGCAGCGGCCGCGCACAATAGGCCAGCGCGCCGGCCAGCAGCGCCAACAGCCAGAATGGGCTGTGCAGCACGCTCAGCGCCAGCAGGGCCGGCAGCGCCAGCAGGTAGGTGGCGTAGCGAATGGCATGGCGCTTGCGCCACAGATCAGCCTTGCCGTCGCCGCGGGCATAGCGATAGTACTGCTTAAAGAAGCTGCTCAGGCTGGGGCGGGGACGAAAATGCACCAGCGCGTCGGGCGCCCAGGCGAAGCCGCCGCAACACTCGATCAGGCTGAAGTCGAACAGCAGGTCTTCGCAGTAGTCCAGCCACTCGGGATAGCCGCCGCTGCACTGCCAGGCGCCGCGGCTGAAGGCCACCGAGCGGCTGCTGGGCAGAAAACGCTCCGGCTTGATTTCGTCCACCAGGGGCAGCGTGGTCGCGCCCAGGGCCAGTTCGAAGGCGTTCTGGGGATCGGGCTGGAAGAAGCCGGCCGCCGCGTAGCAGCCGCTGGCTAGCTGGCCGGCCGTCTGGCCCTCGAAGGGAGCGGTCAGGTGCGCCAGCCAGTCCGGCTCCAGCCGCACCCCCGCGTCGGTGCTGACGATGACCTCGCCGTTCGCGCGCTTGACAGCCAGGTTGCGGCCGCGGCTGATGTTGGCCCCGCGCGCTTCTTGCAGCTTGAGCGGCAGCCGATCGGCATAGCCCATCACCACGGCCGGGGTGCCATCGCTGCTGCCGCCATCGACGATGACCACCTCGTCGGGCAGCCGGGACTGTCCAGCCAGACTCTCCAGCAGGCGGCCGATGGCCTCGGCTTCGTTGAGCACGGTGCAGATGACAGAGACGCGCATGGGGCGCATTATACCGCGTCCCCGCGTTGTAAGGAAATGACAGCGCCGACGCGGCATTCAGGCAGGGCCGCGGGCAACTCTTTTTGCGCGCCCCAACGACTGTGGTATAATCTGCTGCGTAGCGCCCAGCCGTCCCAGCGTTATCTCATCGATACCCAGAGGAGAATGACAGATGGTCGAAGTAACAATCGACAGCGTGCGCGTGAGTCTGATGTCGAATCACCGGGTCGTCGTGCTCAAGGAGAGCGAGGGCGAACGCTTTTTGCCGATCTGGATCGGCCCCTTCGAGGCCGACGCTATCACCATCGAGCTGCAGGGAGTCGAGGTGGCGCGGCCGTTGACCCACGATCTGCTGAAGTCGGTGATCTACCTGTTGGATGCCGAGGTCAGACGGGTGGTGATCAACGATCTGAGCAACGATACCTTCTATGCCCGCATTGTTCTAAGCGCGGAGGGGGACGAGATCCAGGTGGACGCGCGGCCTAGCGACGCCATCGCGCTGGCTGTGCGTTGTTCGGTCCCGCTGCTGGTGGCCGACCATGTCATGGATCGCGCCGCGATCGTGCCCGAAGAGGATGTGCAGAGCGAATCGGCGCGCGGGGGCAGCGCGGCCAGCGAAGAAGGACTGGATGTCTTCCGCGATTTCGTCGAAGGACTGGATCTCGAGGGATTGGGGAGCTTTTGACCGCCGGTCCCCGGGCCTCCCGCGGATGGGGAGCTTTTGGCCATCGATCCCCGGGCGTCCCGCCCGCTCTATCGATCCCCGGGCGTCCCGCCCGCTCCATCGATCCCCG
>JAJTXO010000086.1 GCA_021463315.1 Caldilineales bacterium
AGCGCGACGGGGAGGGGTAGATTGGTAGATTGGGACATGGGTGATGGGTAGATTGGTAAATTGGTGATGGGTAGATTGGTAGATTGGTGATGGGTAGATTGGTGACGGGTAAAATGGTGATGGGTAAATTGGTAGATTGGTAGATTGGTCGCGCGTGCGCACGACCAATCTACCAATCTACCAACCTACCAATCTACCAATCTACCAACCTACCAATCCACCAACGCCACGATCTCCTGCTGCAACGGCAAGGTGGTGATCTCGATACCGGTCTCGTGAACCAGCACGTCGATCTCCAGGCGCACGCCGAAGTCGCCGGGGAGGTAGATGCCCGGCTCGATGGTGAAGGCGGTGGCGGACAGCAGCGTCCGGGTGTCGTTGGTCTCCAGATTGTCCAGGTGCGCGCCGTTGCCGTGGCCAGCCGAGCCCAGCGAGTGGCCGGTGCGGTGGATGAAATAGCGGCCATAGCCGGCCTGCTCGATCACCCCACGGCACACATCGTCCGCGTCGCAGCCGCGCACGGGCCGGCCGGCCGCCATCTCGTTTTGGATGAAGGCCACGGCCGCATCGCGGGCGTCGGCGACCACGTCGGCGATGTGTTGGTAGCGCGGCGGCACGCGGTCGCTGCACAGCGCCACCCAGGTGATGTCGCCCATGATCGCGTCGGGCGCACTCTCCCGCGCCCACAGGTCCAGCAGCAGGAAGTCGCCGCGCTGGATGGGCGCGTGGCGCTGGGCGGTGGGGATGTAGTGCGGGTCGGCCGCGTGTGCGTTGACCGCGACGATGGGGTCGTGGTCGGCCACCAGCCCAGCCTCGGCCAGGCGGCCCGCGATCCACTGCTGCACGCTGTACTCGCTGATGGCCTGGCCGCTGCGCAGGGCCTGGGCGACGTGATCGAACGCCTCGTCCTTGATGCGCAGCAGCGCGGCCGCGGCGCGGCGATGGCCGTCGATCTGTGCGGGGCTCAGCCGTGCCTCCACCGCCTGCACCAGATCGGCCGACGTGACCACCTCCACGCCCAGGCTGCGCACCATCTCCAGCGTGCCCGCGTCGACGCGGCTGACGTAGGGGATGGCGCAGCGCGGCGAATACTCCATGGCGATGCGGCGCGCGCCCGCCAGCATGGCCGCGAGCTGTTGCTCCAGCTCCTGCCAGCGCACATAGCTGCGCGGCTGCGCGGGCCAGTCGCGGAAGGGCGCCAGCTCGATGGCATGCACCAGCCATTGCGGCTCGCCCTGGGCGGGGATCCAGTAGGCCCAGCGCCGGCTGAACATGGCCTGGGGCGGCAGCGGCGCAATGCTGGCCGCGATGGGGTTCATGCCGCGAAAGTCGAACAACAGCCAGCCGTCGAGGCCAGCCTCACGGAGCAGCGATTGAATAGCCAAAGTATCGTTCATCGTTTTCCTCTGTGCCGCTGAAAATTGATTCAGCCAGGCTACCTGGCTACAATGCAACCATGCGACAGGTCACCTTCACGAAGCGAAAACCGATTTGTCTCGCTTGATCCAGGCCGCGCTGGCTGGCGAAGAGATCATCATCGCCGAGGGCAAACGACCGCTGGTCAAGCTGGTCGCCTTGCCTGAAGCGCGCCAGCCCCGCAGGATCGGCGGCGCCGAAGGCGTGGTGTTGTTCATGGCCGATGACTTCGACGCGCCTCTGGAGGATTTCACGGAAGCCATGCCGTGAAACTGCCAGTTCCTCTCCTTCACGGCCATTCCCACGGCAGCGTGTTCTGGTAGATCCAGGCCATTGTATGCAGCGCGCTGACTGTGGTCAACATCAGCCCGGCCTGCGCTAACTGACCGCGGTCAGGCAGCGCGCGCGGCAGCAGCCGGGCCAGCAGCAGCGTGCTGGGAATGGCGGCCAGGCTGAACAGGTCCCAATCGCGCTGGCCGCCGTAGTCAGCGTTCCACACCCAGGTGAACAGCCAATACAGCCCGGTGCATAGGGCCAGAAATATCAGCATGGGGCGGCCTGAGCCGGCTTCAGCCTCTTTCGGCACGCCAGTCTGCGTATTCATGCGCCGGCGACCGGCCAGCAGCGCCACACCGACGATGGCCAGCCCGCCCAGCGTCACCGGCGCGGTCAGCAGTTGCATGTTCAGCCAGTCCAGCAGGTGCGCCCCGGAGAACATCGTGTAGTGCTCCCAGCGTGTGGTCGCCTCGAACAGCGGCACGAACAGCCGTCCATCGCCGCCGCCTGGCCGGTCGGTCGAGCTCAGCGCTGCCAGCCCGTTGCCGCTCAGCTCCATCAGTAGCAGCACGCCGCCGGCCACCAGCGCCATCGGCCACGCCACCTGCCATAGCGCCGCCCACCTTGCCCCACGGATTTCCAGATCGTGGGGCGCTCCTTGTCTACTTCCTCCCTTGTCTCCTTGTCTACTTCCTCTCCACGCCACATACACCAGCGCCGGGCTCAGCACCACCGTGGAGGGATGCAGCCCGATGGTGACGGCCAGCGCCAGGCTGGGCTGCCACAGCGGCCGCCGGCCGGCCAGCGTCTCCAGGCTCAGCCACAGGAAGAGCAGCACGCCGGCCGCGGCCAGGCTGTAGTTCTCGGCATAGCCAAAGAAGAGCTGCATCGTGCCCAGCGTGCCCAGCAGGCCGACGATCAGCAGCTTCTCGGCGCGGCCGCGGCCCACGCTGTCAGCCAGCCGCAGCAGCCCATAGACGAACAGCGCGCCGGCCAGCGGGCTGAGAATCCAGTAGGTGGGCCAGGCGTCGGCCCAGCCAAACCACGCGTTGCCCAGCGCCCACAGCCGCGCGTGCAGCCACACATCCAGCGGCGCCTGCCAGGTGGTGGTCAAGCGCAGCGCGGGGTCGGGATAGGCAATGGCGTTGACCAGGATATAGGCGTCGCCCCAGCGGGTGTGGGCGATGCGCCCAAGGGTGAAGGGCAGCAGGGAAAGGAGCGCGATCAGGACAAAAAGGGCGTGGCGCTGGCGAACCGTGAGGCCTGAAACGCGGGGCAGGCCCGCGGCTACGCGCAGGATGGCCGCGGCGGTGTTGGGCAGGATAGTGAGGATCGCCAGGCTGGCCAGCAGCAGTTGCCCGGCGCGCGACAGATAGGTGAAGGGCCACAGCCCCCAGGCGCTGGCCTCGGCGAACAGCGGCGCGGCCAGGTGCAGCCCCACCAGGGCCAGGCAGAAAAGGCGCAGCGCGGCCAACACGCGGCCGCTGTAGATGGCGGGCAGGGACGACATAGGGCAAGGGAGGGGCTGGCTCAGGCGCGCGGCTTTGGCTACGCCGCCTTGAGCTGGCGCAGCGCCAGCGGCAGTCGGATCAGCAGATCGCCGGCCACCACGCCAGCGTCGCCCAGCTCCTGCCGCGCCAGCTCGCCGGCCAGGCCGTGCAGATAGCCGCCCACCACAGCCGCAGCGAAGACCGTCAGCCCCTGCGCCAGCGCGCCGGCGATCGCGCCGGCCAGCACGTCGCCGCTGCCGGCCGTGGCCAGCGCCGGATTGGCGAAGGGCAGCACCACCGCGCGGCCATCGGGCGCGGCGACGACGGTGTACGCGCCTTTCAGCACGATCACCGCGTTCCAGGCGGCCGCCTTGGCCCGCGCCAGGCCGATGCGATCGGCCTGCACCTCGGCCGTGGCGCAGCCGCACATCCGCGCCATCTCGCCGGGATGCGGGGTCAGGATCGTCTGGGGCGGCAGATGCTCCTGCCAGCCCGCCGTCTGCGCCAGCGCGTTGAGCGCGTCGGCGTCGATAACCCAGGGCAGGCGGCGCAGCGCCTCGGGATCGGCCGGGCTGGCGTGGGGCTGGCCGGCGGCCAGGAAGCCGACGCCCGACCTGGCGCTGGCCGGCCGGGTCCCGCTGCTCTCGGCATGGGCAGGGGCCGTGCTCTGACCGGCCACGAAGCCCACCGCGGCCCGGCGGCGCTCGCCGACGCCCAGCAGGCGCTGCACGAACTGCACTGCCTCCTTTTCTTGGGTCAGGCCCGGCCCCACCAGCAGCGCATCGTACTTGCCAGCCTGCTCAGCCAGCGTTTTGACCGCCTCAGGGCCGATCACGCCCAGTTCCTCGGCCAGCAACAGCCAGGTGGTCTCCAGCGAGGCCGCGGCCAGGATGGGATGGATGCTGGGGATGACGCCCAGGGTGACCAGCCCCGCGCCGGCGCGATAGGCGGCCGCGCCGGCCAGATGGGCCGCGCCGGTGTAGTTGACCGAGCCAGCCACCACCAGCGCGCGGCCGAAGGCCCCTTTGTGGCCGTCCACTGGCCGTGCGGGCAGCAGGGCCTGCACCAGATCGGGCGTGGCCATCTGCACGCCGATGGCGTCAGCCAGCTCTGGGTCCACGCCGATATCGGCCACCTCCAGCCGGCCACAGGCGGCCGGTCCATCGGCGACGAAATGCCCGACCTTGGGCTGGGCGAAGGTGACGGTCAGATCGGCGCGCAGGCTGGCCGGGTCCAGCGCGCCCGTGTCGCAGTTCAGCCCGCTGGGGCAGTCCACCGCGACGATCTGGGGCAGAGTGGCGGGGCCGAACGCTGGCAGGCGCAGGAAGTCGAAATCGGCCACAGGGTGGAGAGCCTGGGCCGCGCTGTGCGAGCTGGCTGGCTCGACTGGCTCCTGATCGTCGGCCAGCAGCGTCTCCTCCTGCTTCCGCTGCGCCACCCCTTGTTTCACCGCCTCCAGCAGCGCGGCCAGCGAGCCGCTGATCGGCCGGGCGACGCCGGTGCCCAGCAGGGCATCGATCAATACGTCGGCGTCCAGCACCAGCGCGCGCAGTTGCTCGTGGTAGGGGTCATCCTCGGCGTGGACGATGGGCAGCTTCAGGCGGCGCGCGGCCTCGTAGTGGGGATCGTCCTGCAGCTTTCGTTGCCAGCAGTAGATGCTGACCGGCCGCTGCGGCTGCCACTGATGCAGATAGCGCGCGGCCACCAGTCCATCGCCGCCGTTGTTGCCGGGGCCGACCAGCAGCAGCGCGCCGCCGTCGCTGTCCCAGGGGTGCAGGTGGCGCAGCGTGGCCGCGGCCACAGCCCGGCCAGCCAGCTCCATCATGGCGTCGTAGGAATGCCCGGCCGCATCGGACGCCTGCTCGATGGCCACCATTTCAGCTACTGTTACGATTTTCATCATCTGTTCACACGTTTCGAGGATTGCAGTTCCCTGAGCCGCAGCAAGCAGCGATCCAGGCTGGATGCGCGTTGTCGAGCAGCTTCGATATTCCAGCGTTCTGCCACGAAGATCTGCATTTCACTCACATAGCCCGCTCCTACCGAAGCCGATATGCCCGGCTGGGGAACGAGCGCCTGAGCAGACTTCCGCCGGCTGCGCCGGGCGAGATTGACAAGGGTTTGCTTGGGATCGTTCAGATGTTCAGGATCATCAGGTATGACCTCACGAGAGATCCCCAGCAGATCTGCAATCCCTAGATGGTCTGCCAGAAGCCAGCTTTCGATCTCACAAACGACCACGCGCAGCAGAAGTTCAGGACTCCGGTTCGGCAACCAAGTCGGTGGCACTGCGGGTGGACAATCAAGGCCAGTATCCGCGAAATCCACCAACATCAGTATAGGATTGCCGTAGCTTGCCCTAACATTGAAGCCAGCCACTTTCTGGCGCAGGTAGGACACACCCTGCTTGCCGAAGGTGGCACCTGCCTGGTGGCCTGCATGGATAATCAGACGACGTGCAACAGCTTCGTCAAGCAGCCCTTCGACAAGGATGTCGACGATCATCAGCCGAATTCCAGGACGAGTTGCTCGATGCCCTGTGGCGCGGCTTTGGGCATCAAAACATCAGCAGCGGTTAATCCAGCCAAGAGCGACTGCCGATCTGCCTCGTCAGCCAGGGCGAGCATCGTGCCATCAGGACCAGGTTGCAGGCGCAAGACTTCCTCGCTGCCGATGCCAGGGTCGGATAAGAGGTCCTCGGAATGGGTTGAGATGATGGTTTGTCTCGGTTCCTTGCGTTGACGGTTCATTCTTTCCAACACGGCGGGCAACCGGCGTACAATCTCAGGATGGAGCGAGATCTCAGGCTCTTCCAGCAACAGCGGGCCAGCGCCATCGAGAGATGTCCAGAGCAAACCCAGAAGCCTGAGCGTCCCGTCTGAGAACTGACTCTCGTTTTGCCTGGCCGCGTGGGGGCGCCAATGCGAGTAGCCTTCCTCAAGATGCGGCGTGCCTGCGTCATCCATGATCGCTCTCAACTCGGTGAGTTGCGGCACGGCTATCTGCAGTGCGCTGGAGATCTTCCGAAGGCGCGCATCGCGAGTCTTGGCAGGCGTCTGCCACAGCCGCAGCAACAGATCACGTCCATAGGGGTCATTCGACACGGGCAAAGGAGAAAACCCGCGCGGGTCTCGCACTACCTGTGGTAGCAGATGCTGATATGAAACTGACTTGAAGAAATCAGCCAATTCGCGAAAATCCTGGTTAGCGGAGATCTGCTGCAACGCCGTCTGGCTGAGACGCACAGGATCGCGTTGATCATGTTCATCAGGGCGTTCCAGTAGCCTGGCGCCATTCTTCCACACGATTTCGCTTCTAACCATGGTGCGTCGTTGTTGGTCCTGGTTGAACACCAGTTGGTATTGCCAGGCAGTGCTTTCCAGGCCAGTCACATCGACTTCAATTAGGATGTCGCTGTAGCGTGTAGCTGACAGACAGCGCACCGTCGAAACGCCACCGCGAGCCTCTGTGGCCTTGTCCAGTCCATCGTATGCAACATCGCGCAAGAAGCGAAGAGTATCTAGTAGATTGGATTTCCCTGAGGCGTTGGGGCCGATAACGAATACTCGCAATTGCAGCGCTGCTTCGAAATTCTTGAAATTCTTCCAGTTTCGTAGTTTGATGCGACTGAAGTGCATAGCTCCTCCAAATGGATTGGATCAAGAGGACTTAGCTTTGCTGTCTTGCGCCAGCCACCACGCCAGCAGGCCCGTCAGCGCCGCGCAGGTCAGCAGGATGCCGGCGTAGTAGAGCTGGATGGCCGACGATGTGGAGTCGCCGATGGGGTTGAGGGGATGGCGCAGGACACCGGTGCGCAGGTTGAGCAGCAGCACGGCCGCGCCCAGCAGCAGATTGGCTACGGCGCTGAAGCGGCGATCGTCGATCAGGCGGCGCACCACGATCACCAGCAGCCCCACGCCGACGATCTGCAAGGTCATGCGGGTGCGCGGCTCGTCGAAGGCGATCCAGACGCCCCAGGTCTCGTAGGTGGGGACAATGCTGAGCACGAAGTGGATCACGAAGACGATCATGCCGGCCACCTGGATGGCGTTGGACCAGCGCAGCCAGGCTGGCCGCGGCCGGATCAGGTAGGCCAGCGCGGGCAGGCTGGCCAGCATCAACGCGTAGAGGCCCACCCGGGCCAGCGCGCCGTGCAGATAGATCACCTTGATCAGGTTGCCCAGTTGGGCCTCGGCCGGCGACAAAATCAGCAGCGTCGCCAGCAGCGCCAGCAAGGCTGCTGCCAGGATTAGTGCTCGTTTGGAAGTCAGAAGGGGCGTCGCCGGGGGGTGGGTGAGTACGTCAGACATGGCGCGAGTATACCATAGCCGCAACCCTGTCGCCAAGCAACAGCCGCTTCCGCACAAAAACCGCCGTAGTTTGACCATAAGCACGCCGTGGACTATACTCTGTCGTAACCCGTCCACCGTCCACCGATCACCGTTCACCGTTCACTAACCACCCATCATGCTACGAACCGTCCCAGAAACCATCAACGAAGAAGTCGATCTGTACATTCGCACCTATTATTCGCTGTTGCGCAGCTCACAGCCGATCCGGGTGCGTTCGCTGGAGGAGACCCACGCCGGCATGCGCGCCAGCCTGCACCCCAAGGCGGAGGAACCCGCGCCCGACGTGCCGGCTCTGGTCTACGCGGCCATGCGCCTGCCAGCCTGCATCTACAAGGTCAAGCTGGTGCTGTTGGGTCAGTCCGACGAGGTGTTCACCCGACGGGCCGGCGTCGACATGGCCGATTGGCAGCAGGTGTTTGCCCCCGCGCGGCGACGCAAGATGTTCTTCGACGGCCAGGGCACGCTGGCGGCCTACATCTCCAGCGTCAGCGACATCGACGACCTGATCCCCATCCTGACCGCCTATCAGATCGAGTGGAACAAGCTGCATCAGCGCTTGCAGCCCTCGGAACAAGGGGCCTGGCTGCGCCAGCAGACCAAGCCGCGCAAGCTGAGCGACAGCCGGCAAGACAAGATTCGGGCTGCTCTGGGACTGGGGCAGAGCGATTTCCGCCTGCTGCAGCGCGCCTGGCAGGATGAATTCTTCGGCGCCATGCGCAGCCTGGCCACCGAGCCGGCCGATCTCCAGCTCAATCTGCTGGCTGGCTCCGCGGCCGATTATCGCCAGGCGGTGCAGGCCTGGTGGCGCAGCGTGACCCAGGTGGGCGAGATCGGCCCCCTTCGGCAGCGGCCGGTCTATTTTGTCTCCAGCAACCCGCACTCGTTGCCCAATCTGCTGAACGGCTACGCGCGGCAGCACCGATCCGAGGTGTTGACCTACCTGCAAGAGCACAATCCCGACGGTCTGTGGCAGATTTGGCAGACGCTGACCGAGAAGGGCAGCACGGCCGGCCAAGAGAACCTGCTCTACTACATGCAGCGCAGCTTTCTGGCCGCACAGCCGCAGCGCCACGAACAATACAGCGAGCATGAGCGCAGCCTGGGCATCCAGCGCGTGGACAACCCGCATTACCTGGATGTCAGCAGCCAGGTGATCGAGCTGGCCCAGTTGGATCCGGCGCTGTTCGACCCGCGGCTGCAGCTACCTGGCCTGGAACGGCTCAGGCAGAGTCCGGGCTTGATCATCAACATCGATTATCCGCTGGGCATGGCAGCCTATCTGGTCTTTTCGCAGCTCTCAGCCGATCTGGCCGACATTCAAGGGGTCTACATCATGGGCAAGGCGGCCTCGCTCAACGGCCGCGTGGGCGACGTGATGATCCCCAACGTGGTGTATGACGAGCACTCCAAGAACACCTATCTGTTCAGGAACTGCTTCCGGGCCGGCGATGTACGCCCCTATCTGCTCTACGGCGACGTTTTCGACAACCAGAAAAGCGTCACCGTGCGCGGCACCTTCTTGCAGAACCGCCAGTTCATGCACGTCTTCTACAACGAGGGCTACACCGATATCGAGATGGAGGCCGGGCCCTATCTGAGCGGCGTCTACGAAGATATCTACCCGCAGCGCTACCCGGTCAACGAGATCGTCAACCTGTTCATCAACGCGCCCTACGATATCGGCATCCTGCACTACGCCTCGGACACCCCCTACAGCCGGCGGCAGAGCCTGCTCAGCAAGGGGCTGAGCTACTTCGGGGTCGACGCCACCTACGCCGCCAGCACCGCCATCCTGCGCCGCATCTTGCAGGCGGAGCTGGCCCGGCTGGAAGGGTAGGCGATCAAAATCGAGTGGATAATCCCGAATCAAAAGACCCTGCTGTAAGACAGCAGGGTCTTTCTTTGTGAGTTGCGATCTCAGGCGTTCTGGTTGCGGCCGGAGAAGGCCACGATCAGCAGAATCACCACCACCACCACCACCAGGACGATGAGAATCATCGGCCAGTTCACGCCGCCGCTGCTGGCGGCCGGGGCTGGCGTGGCCGTGGCGGCTGGCTGCTGCGGCGCCTGACTGGGCAGGCTGACGATGAAGGCGGAGATGTTGTCGATCTCTTCCTCGGTCAGCGGGCCGCCGTTGGCCTGGCTCCAGGCCGGCATGGCCGAGTTGTCGATGCCATCGGCCACTGTGGCGCGCACGAACTGCTGCGGGTTGATGCTGGCGAAGCCCTTGTTCAGGCTGGCGCCCGCGCGGCCCTGGCCCTTTTCGCCGTGACACATGGCGCAGTTGGCGACGAACAGCGCCTGGCCTGCGGTCGCGTCGCCGGTGGCGCCGGGCACGGTTGGCACTGGCGTCACTGGAATGGGGGTGGCCGTCGGCGCCATGGGGCTGCGGCCGCCGCTCAGGCTGGTGACGAAGGCCACCACGTCTTCGATCTCTTGGGCATCCAGCGGGCCGCCATATTGCTGGCTCCACGGCGTCATGGGAGTGCCGGCCACTCCCTGCTCGATCACGGCGCGGGTGAACGCGGCGGGATCGATAGCGGGCCAATCGTTGGTCAGGTTAGCGCCTATCCGACCCTGGCCATCCGGCCCGTGGCACACGGCGCAGTTGGCGTCGAAGAGTTGCGAGCCGCGCGTGATGTCGCCTTCTTGCGCCATGGCCGCGGAACTGAGAGCAATCAACAGCACAGCAGCGAGCAGGCATGCGCCTATCCAGCGTGTGTGGCGGGAGTGCAGGTACTGTCCTGGCATCTGTTGCCTCCTTGGGGCAGCCAGCGCAGTGGCTGGGCCAGGTTGCCCCTGGCCCAGCCCACCGGGGCGCCTATTCCAGCGTCAGCAAGTACTGGACCAGGCCATCCAGCTCGGCCGGTGACAGGGTCTGGGCGAAGGTTTGCGGCATCAGATTCGCCGCGCATGGCCCGTTGGGGCAGGTCGGCGCGATGAACCCATTGGGATTGACGATGGACTCGTGGATGTAGTCCTCGGCCGATTGGCCAGGCACTGTGCTTCCCGCACGTGTCGCAATGCCGGTGATCGATGGGCCGACGATGCCGTTGCCGCCTGGCTCACCGTGACAGCCGGCGCAGCCGCTGGCGGTGTAGACCGCCTTGCCGATATCG
>JAJTXO010000860.1 GCA_021463315.1 Caldilineales bacterium
GGCAACGGCGGCGGCGAGCTGAAGCTGACCCTGGCCTTCATCCACAGCGGACGCAACAACGAGGCCCAGAGCAGCTACTTCCCCTGGGTGGAGAAAGAGGGTGTGGGCAAGCTGCCGATCCCCGACAGCGTGCGCAGCTGGTCGGGAGAGAAACGCAGCGGGCCCAGCGGCCTGTACAACTATGAATACAAGCTGGGGCTGGATGCGCTGGGCGGCAGCGTGGCTGGCTGCTACGTGATCTGGGTGCTGGACGGCAACGGCCAGCGCGACAGCTTGAACTACCGCTTCTGCGTGCCAGATGGGCAGGGCGAGGTCTGGATCGAATTCGACCAGGCCTAGCCGCGGCGGCCGGCGCTCATAACAAAAAGACTTCGGAAGTCGCCGCCCAGGGCTGAACCTGGCCATTCACCCGTAACTGCGGCGACTTCCGAAGTCTGGCGGCCGGCCTGGCTACAGAACCTCGCTGGAATAGGGCGTCACGATGATGGGATCGATCAGGCCAACGCTCACCGGATCGTGGGCGGGAGTGTCCAGGTCGAAGACCTTGGCCGAGACCTTGGCCGCGCTCAGGGTAGTCAACAAGGGCACCAGATACACATCCTCGACGATGATCGACCAGACCGCGCGGCCCGCAGGCACGTCGGTCATCAACTGCGCCAGATCCAACGTGCTGAGCCGCGGGTCGCTGGCCACAATAGCCTCGCTGATGATCGAACGATCGCCGGCGGCCAGATCGCTGCTGCCCACATAGCCCACCCGGCCGGTCTCGTCCTTGACCAGCACCGTGGAGGTGACGATGTTCACGTCGCCGCGGCGCACCGCGTCGGCCAGCACACGGATCGCGCCGCCGCCGCGCGCGGCCACATCCACCGGCAACTCCACCTGCACCAACTCCAGATGCACCGCGCGGACAGGAGCCGGCGACGCGCCGATGGGCACCAGCGAAACGCGAGAGGGCGACGTCAGCAGGCGTTTCTGGCGACGCAGCCGGCTCCAAATGCGGTCCAGCAGAAACTCGTTCTGCTGCGCCTTCCAGGCATACAGAACCACCGTCTTGGCCATTTTGTCGGCGAAGATCTGCCGCCGATCGTCCCACAGGCACCAGAGATAGCCCAGCCCCAGCGGCACCAACGAAACGATGTAGCCCACCCAGCGCACCAGGGAACGGCCAACATTCAGCCGCTTGCCGTCCAGCCGCACCACGCGCACACCAGAGATGTATTGGCCGGGGGTTTGTCCGCCCAGCGTCCAAAACAGAATAAAATAGACGGGGTTCGTGAAGAGGCTCATCAAAACGCGCAGCCAATTGGCGCCATGGCAGACGAAGCCACCCAGCACGACATCCTGAAAATCGATATCAACCGCGGGGCAGTTGCTGACATCGAGGCCCAGGAACAGCTCCAGCGTCAAGGCAATCGAGCCGTTGATGACGCCGATGATCAGGATAATCAGCGCGAGATCGGTGATCAGCCCGGTAGCGCGACTGACGAAGCCAGCGTAGTGTCCCTGAAGCCCTTTGAATTCAGCGTTCATCGGCTGTGTCCTTCTGGGAAACGAAATCTGAAGGCAGGATGCGCGAGGCGGCGCGGGCCTGGACAGCGTCGCCCGGCTCGGCCACGTCGCTGCGCGGCTTCTTTCTGAGCAAGTTGCGCACCACCATCTCGGCCACCGAGTCGGCCGTGACGGTGCGCTCCCGCACCTCGTTCAGCATCTGCCCAGCCAAGCCGACGCTCTGGCCTGAGACCAGATTGCGCACCTTGTCGGGATGCTCGTTCAGATAGTCGATGTACTTGTCGCCCTGAGCACGGATCAGCAGCTCGATCTGCTCGTCGATGGCCAAGGTCGGCAGGATCTGCGCCACCTGGGCCGACAGCGCGGGCGTGCTGATGCCAAAGCCGACGGCCAGGTAGAGGGGCCGGCCGGGGGCCTGGCGCTGCGCCTCGGCCCGCGCC
>JAJTXO010000861.1 GCA_021463315.1 Caldilineales bacterium
CAGGTTCTGGTGTGGGATGCCGTCACCCTCGACCAGGTGCAGGCCGTGTCCCTGCCCAATCAGCCTTGGGTCAAGGCGGTGGCCTTCAGCCCCGACGGCGATCGTTTGGCGGCGGCGCTCGCCTTTCCTCAAGGGCTACAGACGCCGGCCAGCGCGGTGGCGGTGGACGGTGGCCCTGGGGCCAACAATGAACGCGGCACGCTGAGGCAGTTGAAGCCGAGCAGCGCGGTGGTGTTGGACCCGCTCACCGGCGATGAGCTGCTGCAGTTGACTGGCCACGGCGACAGCGTGCTGGACGTGGCCTGGAGTCCGCAGTGCGTCGGCCCACCCGGCGGCGGCGAGCGCTGCGACGAGCTGATCGCCACCGCCAGCGCCGATGGCACGGCCCGCACCTGGGACGGGTGGACAGGCGAGCTGCGCGATGTGCTGGCCGGCCATGCCGGCTGGGTGCAGGGGGTGGCCTTCAGCTCCGACGGCCAGCGCCTGGCCACCAGCAGTTGGGACCGCACCGCCAAGGTGTGGGAGGCCAGCAGCGGCCGCGAGCTCTTCACCCTGGCCCGCCACGCGGGCTGGCTGCGCGGGCTGGACTGGAACCCTGCCTGCCTGCCCGCTCTGGGTCCAGCCGATGCGCCGCGGTGCGGCCAGCAACTGGCCACGGCCAGCGAGGATGGCACGGTGCGGCTGTGGAACACCGGCCCCAGCCGCGAGGCGCTCAGCTTCGTCGCCAGCAGCCAGCCGGTGCTGCGCCTGGCCTGGAGCCCTGACGGCCAACGCCTGGCCACCGCGGGCCGCGATGGCCAGGCCCGGGTGTGGGATGCCGCCACTGGCCGCGAGCAGTGGGCCGTGCAGCATCTGGGGCCGGTGCGCGATGTGGCCTGGAGTCCGGACGGCGGCCGGCTGGCCACCGCCAGCGACGACCGCAGCGCCGTGATCTGGGATGCAGCCACGGCAGAGAAGCTGGCTACGCTGAGCGGCACTGGCGGCGTGGTGACTGGCGTGGCGTGGAGTCCCGATGGCCAGCGCGTGGCTACCAGCGGCTCCGACGGTCTGGCGCGGCTCTGGGATGCGGCCAGCGGCGAGGAGCTGTTGAGCCTGGCGGGCCATGGCAGCCGTGTCAACAACGTGGCCTGGAGCCACGATGGCCGGCGTCTGGTCACATCCGGCGGCGACCGAACCGCGCGGGTGTGGGATGCCCAAAGCGGCGCGCTGCTGCAGACGCTGATCGGCCACACGCAGGAGGTCTACTACGCGGCGTGGAGCGCGGACGACGCGCTGATCGCCACGGCAGGCGTCGACCAGGCGGTGAAGCTGTGGAATGCCGCCAGCGGGGCTGAGCTGCGCACCCTGCAAGGGCACGGCAACCGGGTGCAGGCGGTAGCTTTTTCGCCGCTGGGGCAGATCGCCAGCGCCAGTTGGGACCGCACGGCGCGCCTGTGGGATCCGAGCAGCGGGGCGTTGCTGGCGACTCTGATGGGAGCAGAGGGCGAGCTGTTCCATGCCGCCTTCAGCCCCGCGGGAGAGCGCCTGGCCACCGTCGGTCGGGACGGCGTGGTGCGGCTCTATCTGACGCAGGCGGCCGCGCTGCGACGGCTGGCAGCCGAGAAGCTGGTCCGCTCCTGGAGCGAGGAAGAATGCCAGCTTTGGTTCACGCGATCCTCCTGCCCAGCCGCGCCCCAGTAATGGAATTGCCACGGTGGTTCCGTTCAACTTTTTGGATGTGTAGTAAATTCAGTACTTCACGATTGTTGTCTCACGCAAAGGCGCAAAGACCGCAAAGGGCAGAAATTCTTGGCATTTCTGGCGGCTTTGCGTGAGAATCGTGAACTACTGAAATTGACAAGGGTGCATTCAAAGTCGGTTGAGGCCCCTCCGGCCCGTAGGACGATTGCCAAATCGTCCGTTCACCTGGCCGCGAGACGGACGATTTGGCAATCGTCCTACGC
>JAJTXO010000862.1 GCA_021463315.1 Caldilineales bacterium
GCACACTGATCTACTCGGTGGCCAACCTGGACGCCGGCCGCTGGGAGCTGTGGGAGATCAACCTGGCTAGCAGCGCCAGCCGCAAGGTCTTCGATTGGCGCACGGAGGTGGACTTCTCGCCCAACTACAGCGAAATCGCGTTCTTCGCTTGGCCGCCGTCCGGCCTCGAGCCTGGCGTCTGGATCATGAAGGCCGACTACACCGGTGAGCGCCTGGTGATCCCAGCCGGCGCGGCCTATCCCAGCTTTTCACCTGACAGCAGCCGCCTGGCGCTGACCGGCGATGGGGTTTACATCATCAACAGCGATGGCGGCGGTCTGCGCTACCTGACCGACGGCGAGTACGCCGACTGGTCGCCCACCAGCAACTGGATCGCGCACCGGGCCTGCTTCGGCGGCGCGTGTGGCCTGTATGAGACCAACGCCGACACGGGCGAACAGCGCCGCCTGACCACGGGCGGCAGCGATGGCCAGCCGGCCTGGAGCCCCAACGGCCAGCAGATCGCCTACATCTCCCAGGACGACGGCAACTTCGAGATCTACCGCATCAACGCCGACGGCAGCAACAAGACGCGGCTGACCAACAACCCGTCCAGCGATGGCCTGCCCGTTTGGTCGCCCGACGGCCAGTGGATCGCCTTCCGCTCCGACCGCGGCGGCAATTGGGCCATCTACGCCATGCGCGCCGACAGCTCCGACGTGCGCAAGATCGTCGACGCGCCGGTGCTGGCGGTGTGGTTCTTCGAGAAGATGGGCTGGCGGCCGTAGCTATAGGACTGACGGTCTGGAGGACTGACGGTCTGCCGAAAGACCGTCAGTCCTCCAGAGGTGTAGGACTGACGGTCTGCCGAAAGACCGTCAGTCCCAGAGGTGTAGGACTGACGGTCTTTCGGCAGACCGTCAGTCCTGGAGGTGTGGGACGGTTCTGTGGCGACAGGTAGGCCAGGAAATCGAAGCCTTCGCCGATTTTCTGAACAGCAAAGCAGACGCCGATCTCGTCTGATCTATCCAAATTTCTGCGCTTGCGACGCCCGGTCCATGGAGGACCGGGCGTCGTGCTTTCTCTGCGGACGGTAGCCTGCCTTACTTGACGGCCTTGCCCGCCCTGTGCTATACTCCGCCTACCCCACCCCCCCAGGGGAGGGGTAGCTCATCGAAGGAAACAGATCACCGATGGAACCCGATCAAAAACGCCAGGTGCTCAACCGGCTGAAAAGCATCGAAGGCCACGTGCGCGGCATCCAGCGCATGGTGGAAGACGACAGCTACTGCATCGACGCCATCCGCCAGATCCACGCGGTGCAGAAGGCGCTGGAGAGCGTCAGCGGCCTGGTGCTGGAGAACCACCTCAACACCTGCGTCACCACCGCCATCCGCGGCGACGACGTAGACGAGCGCCAGCGCATGATCGGCGAGATCGTGGGCGTGTTTCAGGAGACAGGGAAGCTGTGATCGGTGATCGGTGATCGGTGATCGGTGATCGGTGATCGGTGAACGGAAATCGGTGATCGGTGATCGGTGATCGGTGATCGGTGAACGGAAATCGGTGATCGGTGATCGGTGATCGGAAATCGGTGATCGGTAATCGGTGAACGGTCCACCCGTGCTCCTCTTTCCCTTGTCTACTTGTCTACTTGTCTACTTCCTACTTGCATACTCACTACCAGGAGAACCCCATGACCACCAAAACCTACTCCGTCCCCGGCATTAGCTGCGGCCACTGTGTGATGACCATCGAGCGCGAGCTGAAGTATGTCGATGGCCTGCAATCGGTCAAGGCCGACAAGGACAGCCGGGCCGTGCGCGTCGAAGTCGAGAGCGACGACGTGCTGGCCGCCGTCGAGGCCATGCTGGCCGAGATCGGCTATCCCGCGGCGTGAACGGTGATCGGTGATCGGTGATCAGTGATCAGTCAACCGATTACCGATTACCGATCACCGAT
>JAJTXO010000863.1 GCA_021463315.1 Caldilineales bacterium
CTGTCTGAGCTGGAACAGGTGGAGCTTGCCGCGCGCGGCAGCGTGCTGGACTCGCTGGCCATCACCCACTACTACACGGGCGATTATAGCCAGGCCGCCGCGCTGGCCAGGGAGCGCCTGCGGCTTGGCGAGCAGGCGGTTGATCAGGAAGGGATCGGCTTTGCGCTCAACTTTCTGGGCAGTTGCGCCAAGGCGCAGGGCGACTACGAAGAAGCGCGGCGCTATTTCCAGCGCGCGGCCCAGGCAGCTCTGGAGCTGCGCGATGAGATCGGCGCGGCTATGGTCTTCAACAACCTGGGCAATCTGATGCAGTTGACGGGGGAGTGGGCGAGCGCCCAGCGCTACTACCAGCAGGGCAGCGAGCTGTTCAAGACGCACGACCACGTGCATGGCGCAGCCACCACGCTGGCCAACGCGGGCAAGCTGGCCAACAAACAGGGCTTCCACGACCAAGCCCGCCAGTTGCTGGATGAAAGCCTGGCGCTGAAACGGCGGATTGGCGACTCGCGCGGGGAAGCGGTGGCGCTGGCTGGACTGGGAGAGGTTGCGCTGGCCATGAACGACCTGGCAGCGGCCTGGATGCCCCTGTTGCAGGCCCTGGAGCTGGCCAGCCAGGTGCGGGATCTGAAACTGGCGTTGGAGATTCTAACGCCGTTCGCAGACCTGTTGCACCAGGACGGCCAGCGCGGCGACGCGCTGCGCCTGCTCGATTTCATCCTCGGCCAGCGCGGGCTGTCCCAGGAGGCGCGCGAACGAGCAGAGCAATTGACGCGTGAGATCGTCGGCGGCCCGGCCGCCGCGGAGCCGCGTCCCCCCTTCATGGACGGGGATCAAGTGTTGCTGTTCTTGCGCTCAGCGCTTCGCCAGCGAGGCCAGTAGGTCCGGCTGGTAGCCGGACCTACTGGAAATACTCCGCCCCAACGAATTCCAGCAGCACCGGATCGATGGTCTCCCCCGCGGCCGCTGCTTGCAGCTCGGCCAGCCGCGCCAGGTAGGCGGCCTCGGCCGGCGCGTCGGCGCAGCCTGGCCCCAGCAAGACCACATCTCCGGCGAAGTGGCAGACCCCCAGCTCGCGCACGGCCATGATCCAGCGCAGCAGGCCATAGGTGGCGCGCGCTTGCACGCCGTAGCGGTGGTCGTTCAGATCCACCAGCACCCACTCCACCCGGTCGGCCACGAACAGAATGCGCGCATCGTGCAGCAGATAGAGCCCCGGCCGGTTGGCCAGATGCGGGGCGTAGGCCTCGGTGGTGGCTACGGCGCCATCGGCCGGCAGGCGCGCGGCCGCGGCCCGAAAGGCTGCGGGGTCAGTCTGGCGGATCAGGCCGTAGTTCTCCCAGTTTACCTGCCCAGTGCGCGCCTGCCAGGGCTGGTCGAAGCTCAGCGCCAGCAGCGCACACGCGGCCAGCCAGAGCAGGGTGAGGCTGAAACGTGGCGCGTGCGGCGTGAAATCGGCGGCATCCGGGCCGGACGCCTGGCCCAGCCGGCCGCGCCGCGCGATCCGTTCCATGCCGTAGACCGCGGCCGCAAAGAGCAGCGGGATCATCAGCGTGGCGTAGTGGAAATAGATCGAGGCCTGATAGAGGTTGCCGGCCAGCCAGTTGATGGCCAGCGTGGGCAGCAGCAGCAGCGCGGCGGGGCTGAGCAGGGGCAGAAAGCCCACCGGCAACAGGAACTTGACCAGCATCCAGAGACGCCGCGGCTCGCCCAGCAGGTGGCTGGCGATGCGGCCAGGGTGTTGCAGCGCGCCCGCGAGGATGTCGGCTGGCCCGCTGCCCAGCCACGCGTAGCGCGCCAACGTGTCGGACTCCGCGCCGCGCATGGCAGGGATGACCACGAACAGCGCCAGCAGCGACCAGGCCACGCCGATGGCTGCCCAGGCCAGGCCCACGGGTTGGAGCCTGGTTTTGCCGGACCCGCTCGGCGTGGCTGGGTGGGA
>JAJTXO010000864.1 GCA_021463315.1 Caldilineales bacterium
GGGCTGGGGCTGGGCGCGGCGCAGTTCATTCCGCTGTACGAGCTGGGGACGCGCAACTTCCGCGAGGACGCGGCGGACTTCGGCACCGTGCAAAGCTACGCGCTGCCCGCGCGGCACGCGCTCAAGTTCCTGATGCCGGATGCGTTCGGCAATCCCGCCGATCACAGCGTCCGCGACGCCTTCACCGGGGCAAGCGCGCCGCTCGATTGGGTGCGCTCTGACGGCGCGCGTGTGACGGATACGGCGTTCGGCCTCAAGAATTACGTCGAGGGCGGCGCGTACCCCGGCATCCTGACGCTGGCGCTGACGTTCGCCTTCGGCCTGCCGACCTACGCGCTGCTCTATTACCTGTTCCCGAATCTCAACCAGCTTCACACGCCGTTTCGCTGGGTCTGGCCGCTGACCTTCTGCGTCGCGGCGCTGGCGGCGTTCGGCGTGGACGCGCTGGCGCAGGCGAAGCGGGCGCGCTGGCCGGGGTGGATCGGCGGCGGGCTGGCAACGGCAGGCGCGCTGATCCTCGGCGGGCTGCTGATCAGCCGGGCGGGCAGGATCTTCGTGGCGGCGCGGGTGGCCTTGACCGCGAATTCGTTGCTGCTGCGGCGCAAGCTGGGCTGGCGCGCGGCCAACACCGACTGCACCAGGTCTGGCAGGAAGCGGTCGGCCACATCTCTGTGCGCGTAGTTGACGGTCAGGTGCAGGCTGGGGGGAAACTGCTGGCGGTCCAGTTGCCAGCCCCGCACGTTCATCTCATCCCCGATCTCGTAGATGTTGTCCTGATCCGAGGCGATGGCCAGCACGCTCATCTCTGGCCGGCCCAGCACCCGCAGGCCCGCGATGGCGTTGACGCCATCCCGCAGCCGCGCCGTGGTCTGCATCACCGTGCGCGCCAGGCGCAGATAGCCCTCCTCACCCAGGAAATTCAGCACCGCCCAGGCCGCGGCGATCGCGCCGCCCGGCCGCGTGCCGGTCATCGTCGGCGAGGCATAGATGCCGCCCGGCCAGTCGGTGGTGGCGTAGAGCTGATGGCGGCGCAGCTCGGCGTTGCGGTAGAGGATCACCGACGCGCCTTTGGCTGCATAGCCATATTTGTGCAGATCCACCGAGATCGAGGTGACGCCCGGCACCTGGAAGTCGAAGGGGGTGACAGGATAGCCCAGCCGGCGCACGAAGGGGAGCATCATGCCGCCTACGCAGGCATCAACATGACATAAGATGCCGCGCTGCTGCGCCAGGCTGGCCAGCTCGGGGATAGCATCGACCACACCGTGGGGATAGGAGGGGGCCGAGCCTACTACCAGCACGGTATCCAGGTTTATCGCGTGGCGCGTGGCCTCCAGATCGGCGCGGAAATCGTCGCTCACCGGCACGCGCACCGCCTTGACGCCGAAATAATGGCCCGCTTTGTCGAAGGCGGGGTGGGCCGTGCTGGGCAGCACCATCTCCGGCCGGGCGACCTTGGGCTTATGGATGCGCGCCCACTCGCGGGCGGTCAGCACAGCCATCAGGATGCTCTCGGTGCCGCCGGTGGTCATGTTGCCGGCCGTGTGGCCGTCTCCGCCCAGCAGCGCGCCCACCATGGCCACCACCTCGGTCTCGAAGCGGCGCAGGCTAGGGAAGGCGGTGGGGTTGAGACCATTTTCGGAGAAGAAGGTGGTGTAGGCCGCCTTGGCCAGCTCGTTGACCTCGTCGCCGGCGTCGAAGACCAGGCTGAACACCTGGCCCTGTCGCCAGCGGACGTCGTGGACGCGAGCGGCGTCCATCTCGGCGAGGATGGCGGCGGCGGCGACGCCGTGCCGGGGGAGTTGGATGCGCTTGCCAGTCATGGGCCATGTCTCCTGGACAGAATGAGCGGAAACGACACGGCTATTGTATCCCCAGTGGGCGATTCGGCAAAGGGGGGTGGGGGATGGGGAGTGGGGAGTGGGGGGTGGGGAGT
>JAJTXO010000865.1 GCA_021463315.1 Caldilineales bacterium
GCCAACCCCCGCCGGCACGCGATTCGCATTCTGTCATTCTGAGCGGGTCTGACCGCCAACCCCCACCGGCACGCGATTCGCATTCTGTCATTCTGAGCGGGTCTGACCGCCAACTCACACCGGCACGCGATTCCAGCGAAGAATCCCCCCTTCCCACCCCCTGGCCGCGCCGCGCCCACGCTGCCACCATCGCCGACGCGCTGCGCCGTCTGTTGGACGACGCCCCAGAAGCATCCATGGCTGGCTGATCTGCCAACCGACCGCCCTCAGTCTCCCCAGAACTCGTGCCATAGCTTGTCATCGGTCGCTACTGCGCCAACGATGGCATCGAATTCCTGTGCTTCCCTCTCTTCGCGCGTGATCGACGGCCGGTTCACAGACTCAAGATCAGCCATCAACAACAGAAAGACGAAACCAGTGCCTACGACCATCCCTCCGAAGATCAACCCGTTCACCAGCGCGCTGAAAAACCCGTCCTTGAGCTGAAGAAGGAACGCAAAAACAAAGACAGGCACTGCAACAACGCAACTTATCTTGAAAAAGGTGAGTGCACAGCTCATGGCAACCTCCAACTGGGGTAACTTACGAGAACTGCGGCGGGCTAATCACCCCGGCTGATCACCGGCAGATAGAGCCGCGGCGGGCCGGCCGCGGCCTGCACAGCAGCCAGCGCGTCGGCGTAGCCCCAGCCGTAGGTGTGGTTGTAGTCGGACGAGCCGGCCGGCCCGCAGGTCAGGTCCACCACCCGTGTGGCCGACCCGTTGAGCAGCGCCTTGCTGGCGTCGATCTGGCCGATCAATGACGGGTAGGCCGACCAGAGCAGCGCGTAGATGCCGGCCACGTGCGGCGCGGCCATGGAGGTGCCCGACATGTTGGCGTAACGGTCGGGCGGGATGGCCGAACGCACGGCCACGCCGGGCGCGCTGATATCCGGCTTGGAGAGGCCTGTGCCGTTGAAAGTAACCGGGCCACGGCTGCTGCTGACGGCGATCAGGCCACTGATGTCCACCGAACCCACGCTGTAGCTGGCGGCGTAGGTGCCGATGGGATAGAGCGCGCTGCCGCAGGCCGAGCCGTTGTTGCCGGCCGAGGCCACCACCATCACGCCGGCCGCGGCCGCAGCCTCCACCACCGGCTGCAGGGTGAAGTGGCCGCAGCCTTCCCACGGGGGACAGTTCCACGAGTTGTTGACGATGTGCGCGCCCAGGGCCGGGTCGCCGTCGCGCTGCGGGTCGCCGCCGGGGGGCCAGGGGGCCAGGAAGAACTCGAAGCATGCGGTGTAGCTGCTGGGCGTGCCGCGGCCCTGGTCATCCATGTTGCGACAGCCGATCCAGGCCGCGCCCGGCGCGACGCCGATCTGGTTGCCCGCGCCGTCGTCGCCGGTAATCGTGCCCGTGACGTGCGTGCCGTGTCTGAAGGGGTCGCACGGGATGGCCGCATCGGGGCAGGCTGGCGTTGCGCCCACCGCGCTGTGCCAGTTGTAGGCGTGATCGACCGAGCTGCCGTCCCAGCCGCGATAGCTGTCGTGCAGCGCGGGGTGGTCCCAGGCCATGCCGGTGTCCTGCACGCCCACCACGATCCCCTCGCCGCGCACGCCGTAGCGCGCCCACACCTCCGGCGCATGGACAAAGCTGACGCCCCATTCGACGCCAGCCGGGCTGCTGGGGGTGCGCGGTTGAAAATCGAGCTCGGCCAGCGGCGGCACGCCGGCCACCTGCGGGTTGGGCGCCAGGCTGGCCACGTCGCTGCGCCGGGCCAACGCCAGCAGCAGGTCGCGGTCGCCCTGCACGGCCAGCATGTTGACCAGGTAGTGCGCTGTGTAGGGGACGCCGCGGCGATCCAGCCAGCCCCGCAGCGGCTGCTGGCTGCGCAGCGCGGCCTGGCGCAGGGTATCGTAGACCCACTGCCGCCGGCTGGCCGGATCGGCCAGCCGG
>JAJTXO010000866.1 GCA_021463315.1 Caldilineales bacterium
GCATGGCGTGAGCTGACGGTCCGTCACACCGCCACGGCGCGCGCGATCACCATCTTTGTCGAATACGCCGGAAAGCAGGGATCGGGCGGAGCGTGGTTCGATTCGGTTTCGCTCCTGGCTTACCCCTGTGCCCTTGGCGATCCGCCGCCATGCACGCCGGACAAACCCAGTCGGCGCTGCATCGACTGGCGAGCGGAGAAACGTCCCCGAGTGATTGGCCCCACGTTCGAGCAGGACGGGTTCGCGTTCAGGTCGTCAGGCGGCGACCCGCTTCGAATCGCCGTCTGGGGCGATCCCGCCGGCGCAGGAAGAACTTGGTGATCTCCTCGACGATGGCGGGCAGGGTCGCCAGGGCGAAGATGATCGCCCATTCCTGGGCCGACGGCATGTGGGTGTTGAAGATCGGCTGCAGGAAGGGGATCAGAACCACCGACAGGGTGAGCGTGATCGACACCAGCACCGCGTATTGCATGTACTTGTTGCTGAAGACGCCCAGCCGGAAGACCGAAGTCTGCTCCGAGCGCACGGTGTAGGCGCGGAAGAGCTCGCACAGCGACAGGGTGACAAAGGCCATGGTCTCGGCCGTCTGCACATCCACCCCCTTCCAGTCGAACTGCAACACCGCGGCCAAGGGATTGATCCCAGCCGGAACCTGGTCGACGATGGTCCAGTACAGGCCGACGATGAAGGCCGTCAACACCGCGGCGGTCTGGACGATGGTCTGGATGACGATGCCGGTCTTCATCGGTCCATGGATGATCGACTCGGACTTGGGCCGCGGCGGGCGCTCCATGATGTCGGGGTCGCCCTTTTCCATGGCCAGCGCCAGCGCGGGCGCGCCGTCGGTCAGCAGGTTGAGCCACAGCAGTTGGATCACGGTCAGCGGCATGGGCAGGCCAGCCAGCGAGGCCAGGAAGATGATCATCACCTCGGCCATGTTGGAGGAGAGCAAGAAGAAGACGAACTTGCGGATGTTGGCGTAGATCACCCGCCCCTGCTCCACCGCGCTGACGATGCTGGCGTAGTTGTCGTCGGTCAGCACCATATCGGCCGCGCCCTTGGCCACATCGGTGCCGGTAATGCCCATGGAGACGCCGATGTCGGCGCGCTTGATGGCCGGCGCGTCGTTGACGCCGTCGCCGGTCATGGCGACCACCTCGTTGTTGGCCCTCAGCGCGTCGACGATGCGCATCTTGTGTTCCGGGGAGACTCGGGCGAAGACCGCAGTGCGCTGCACTTCAGCCGCCAGGGTGGCATCGTCCATCGCGTTCAGCTCGGCGCCGGTGTGGACTTTGTCGCCCGGGCGCAACAGTCCGATATCCTTGGCCACGGCCGCGCCGGTGTTGGGATAGTCGCCGGTGATCATGATGGTGCGAATGCCGGCGCCGCGCGCCTTTTCCAGCGCGGGCCGCACTTCGGGGCGGGCCGGATCGATCATCCCCATCATCCCGGCGAAGATCAAGCCCTGCTCGGCAAACTCCCGCGTCAGCTCGGCCGGCGTCTGGGGCTCGACGCGGTAGGCGAAGCCCATCACCCGCAGCGCATCGCTGGTCATGCTGTCGTTGGCCGCGCGAATGCGCTGGCGCATGGCGTCGTCCAGCGGCCGCACCTGGTCGTCCAGGGTCTGATAGTCGGTGCAGAGCTCCAGCACCAGATCGGGCGCGCCCTTGATGGTGACCGCACGGGCGTCCAGATGGCGTTCGTCGTGGAAGGGAGAAGGCCCCTCGCTCTTGATGCGGCGAATCTCATGGACGGTGGTCATGCGCTTGAGCGCCGAATCGAAGGGGATCTCCTGGCGGCGTGGGTAGGCCGTGGCCAGCGCCTCCAGGCTGGCCCCCGCCTTGGCCATCGCCACCAGCATGGCGCCCTCGGTGGGGTCGCCGACGATGCGAAAGCCGTTCGATCCCTCCCCCACCGGCTCCAACAC
>JAJTXO010000867.1 GCA_021463315.1 Caldilineales bacterium
CGAGCCACATCCGCATCGCCCGCGCCCGCCAGATCGTCCAGGCTGCGCATGGCCTTGTTGCTGATCTCCTTGGCGCGCGCCAGATCCATCAGCGCCTGCAGCTCATCCTTTTCCTGCCTGGTGGTGGTCAGCTTGGCCTCCAGCTTGAGCTTGGCGCTGCGCAGCGCCTCGTACTCGCGCTCGAGCTGAGCCAACTGCTGGTCGTAGTTTTCGACCGTGCGCTGGGTGGAGTTGAGCTTGGCCTGAGCCGCCACGGCCAGCGCTTCGTTGCCCTCGGTCAAAAAGAGATCGATGTTGTGATCCAGGGTGGTGGCCTTGGCGTGATATTCGTCGCGCTTGCGCCGAATGGTCTTGACCTGGCCGCCCACAGTGGCCACCGCGTCGTTCAGATCTTCCAGATTGTTTTCGATCTCGCGAATGTATTGATTGACCACAGCCACAGAATTAGCCTGCAAAGCCTGGTCGGCCATGTAATGCAGGTTAGCTTTGATCAGGATATTGACCTTTTCGAGCAAAGATGCCATGCTGAAAATCCTCCAGTGGGTTAGATATCAAGATGATCCGACGCCATGCGGCACAGTGCGGCGCATCATACCACACATTGTGGCGCATGACCAGACATGAAACAATGCTTGCTCACCCCGCGCCATCTGGCAGGCAGATGGGCAGAGTGAAATGGAAGGTGCTGCCTTCGGATGGCTTGCTTTCAGCCCAGATTCTGCCGTCGTGGGCTTCGACAATCCGCCTGGCAATCGGCAAGCCTAAACCAACGCCCGAAAACCGGCGCGTCGACGCGCCGTCGATTTGATAGAAGCGCTCCCAAATGTGCTCCAGGCGATCAGCCGGCATGCCGATGCCAGTGTCGCTGATGGCAACCTCCACCACGCTGGTGCGCTGACGCAGACGCACCGCGATCACGCCGCCGTTAGGGCTGAACTTGATAGCATTGTCCAGCAGATTGTCGAAGACCTGGCCCAGCCGCTTGCTATCGCCATAGACCATGGGCAGATCAGGCGGAAGATCGAGCTGGATCTGAATGCCTGCATGTTCAGCCGCCAACCTGCTCCCTTCCACGCAGGCCAGGGCGATCAGCTCCACCGCCACCGGCTGCACATCCATCTCCTGCATCTCCGCCTGTTTGAGCGAGACGATATCGTTGACCATGCGAATGATCGCGTTGCTGCGGTCGAGCACGATATCCAGGGCCTCCCGCTGGCCGTCGTTCAGCGGCCCCCCATAGCCCTCCAACAGATATTCGACATAGCCTTTGACAAAGGTCAACGGGGTGCGCAGCTCATGGGAAACGTTCTGCACGAACTCGTCCTTGAGCCGGTCCAGATCGCGCAGTTCCTCGTAGGCGCGCACCGTGTCCTGATACAGTTGCGCCTTGTCGATGGCCACGGCCGCCAAATCCGCCACCGCAGCCAACAGGCGGCGCTGGGCATCGTTGGGCGCGGGCTGTTCGACCTCAATCAGGCCAATCACCCGTCCGCTCAACATCAGCGCTGCGCTGGTCAGACGCTCATCGGACTGCGTGGCCGGCGCCCCAGACGCGACCAAAATGCGGGGGCCCACGCCTGGCCCGCGTGCCAGGTCGCGGGGCACATTCAGGTCAGCCTCGCTGATCGCTGGGGCAAAGCTGGGCCCATAGCCGCGCGCGGCCCCGATATAAAGCTGGCCGCTGCGGCGATGGGCCAGAGCAATCGCGCCGCGTTCAGCGCCGAGCAACTCACAGACGCTGTCCAAAACGACCTCCAGCACCGCCTCCAGGTCCGGCGCCTCGGTCAACAACGCGCTCACCTGGGCCAGGCCGGCCACCTCGCGCAGCCGCCGCTGCGCGTCGTCGAAGTGATGGGCGCGCTGCACCGCCACCGAAAGCTGGTCGGCAAAGGCCGTCATCACATCGCGATGCTCGGCGGTATAAAA
>JAJTXO010000868.1 GCA_021463315.1 Caldilineales bacterium
CCACGGCCAGCGCCACCCCCACAGCCACCCCTACTGACCTGCCCACGGCGACGCCCAGTCCCACCTCCACCGATACGCCATCGCCCACGGCCACGCCGACCTCCACGCCATCGCCCACGGCCACGCCCAGCCCCACCCTGACGCCCACAGCCTCGCCCACTCTGGCCGCGCGCCCCACCGCCACGCCGCAGCCGATCTATGTGGAGCTCAGCCGCGCCAGCCAGCGCCAGCCGTCGTTGCTGCTGGTCAGCGGCTTCGGTTCCCTGGCTGTGGCAGCCATCGCGGCGCTGCTGATCTGGCGGCTGATGCGTAACTCGTAACTCGTAACCCGTAACCCGGAATCGCGGGCTGTGTGTTTGGGGATGGGAGGCGTATCCGTAACTCGTTACTCGTTGTCCCCCTCCTCCTCTTGCGGCGCGTCGGGGGTTGTGCGCGGCCGATAGCGTTTCGCATCGACAATCCGCCACTGCTCGCCGGGGGGCAGCACTACTTTGCGGCCGAAGATCAGGTAGCCGGTGTGGGCTACCATGCGATCGGCCGGCCGCAGACGCTCGGCGTTGGGCTTGTAGGCGCGCAGCAGCAGCTCTTCTACCTCTACATCGGCAAACCCATGGGCCTCCAGGCCGCGCAACAGCTCGCTGACCTGGTTGGTGGTGGGCAGCAGCGCACCGAAGAAGCCGCCTCCCTTCAGCGCTTGCCGCGCCGCGGCCAGGCAACGCCACGGCTCGCGCATGTCCAGAAACAGCGCGTCTACATTGCGCTGGTCGAAGCCCTCGGCCGCGTCGCGCACCTGGAAATCGACATAATCTCGTAAGCCGAAGCGCGCCAGGTTCTTGCCGGCCAGCTCGCTCATGGCTTCCCGCTCTTCGTAGGTGTAGACCCGGCCATGGGGCATCACCGCGCGCGCCAGCGCCAGGGTCAGCCCGCCGCTGCCGGTGCCGGCCTCGACGACCCGTTTGCCGGGGTAGAGGTTGAGGCGCTGGACGATGTGCGCGGCGTCCTTGGGGAAGATGATCTGGGTGGTGCGCTTGAGGTAGCGGATCAGGTCGTGGGTGGAGGGCTCCAGCGCCAGATAGGCGTGGCCCAGCTTGGTGACCATCATGCGGCCCAGCGGCTGGCCGATCAGATCGTCGTGGCGGATGAAGCCGCGATTGCTGTGCCACTGCTGGCCGCGCTGCAGCTTGATCAAGGTGCGCTTCTGGTCTTCGGCCACCAACATGATGGTGTCGCCCTCGGCCGCCAGCGGCTCAGATTCGCCGTCAGCTTCAGCCTCGCCAGCCGCAACGTCCAGGATGGACTCGACTAGGGCTGTGTTGTCATCGCCAAGCAGCGCTGGCTCAGTCTCGCTGCTGTCGGCGATCGCCGCATCCGCCAGGGACGCGGCTGCGAGAGCGACAACGCCCTCTTGCTGCGTCTGCCCGGCCTCGCCAGCCTGGGTGATCGCCGTGGCCGCCGTGGCCAGGTTGGCGTCCTGTTCAGCGCCGTTCAAGGATAGGTCATGGTTTGTCATGGGCCAGATTATACACCAACCCAACGCCCGCGCTGCAAACGTCCGAAGCGTTGACGTAAGCGGGCAGCCGTGGTATAAGGGGAGGCGTAACCCGTAACCCGTAACCCGTAACCCGTAACCCGTAACCCGTAACCCGGAAGGGAGTACTGTGGCTGTGGGTATGAAGCTGGGCTATCCGACGCCTGTGGCGTGAGGGCTGGCAGGCGTTGGTCGGGTAGCGGGTTGAGGTGCATCATAACGGCCGCAAAGAGCGCAAAGACCACAGAGGCGCCAAGAGCGCAAGGAGCGCAAGGGCCGCAGAGAGCGCAAGGAGCGCAGGGCCGCAGAGAGCGCAAAGACCACAGAGGCGCCAAGAGCGCAAGGAGCGCAGGGCCGCAGAGAGCGCAAAGAGCGCAGGGCCGCAGAGAGCGCA
>JAJTXO010000869.1 GCA_021463315.1 Caldilineales bacterium
CGTCCCTGGCGTGCCGTGAGGTGGATCGCCCAACCCAGCAGCAGGGCGAAGCAGGCAAGCTCGTTGGTCAGGCTGTGCAGGGTGGCACCGGCGAAGGCGGTGTGCCGGGTGTACTGATAGATGGACAGGTCGGCCGCCATGGCCTGGAGGATCAGCGGCCGCACAAGCAGAAAGCTCAACGTCGCCCCGGCCAGGGCGAACAGGAAGAAGACGCGGTGATCCACGCGCCAGGGCTCCGGCCGCACATCGCGCCGCGCAGGCAGGCCCCGCACCACCCCGAGCACCCCGGCCAGCAGTTGCCCGGGATGCTCGACGCCACGCGGCTGCTGACCAACCTGCGCGCCAGCATGGCCCATCATGAGATCGTGGAAGGCAAGCAGCTCTCGCCGCTGATCGCCTACCTCAGCGCGTGGCAGTCGGTGCGTCTGTCCAGAACACATGCCGACATGCTGGCCGATGTGCGCTTCAGTCTGGGGTGTCGTTTCTTCCTGGAGGACATCTACGCGCCCAGGGACTTCAGCCAGCGCGACTACGACGGCCACCGCATCTATAGCTTCATGAATCGTTTTCTGCCTGAGGCTACGCTGGCCCCTCTGGCCATGGCGCTGGAGGTCAATACCCTGACCCAGCAGCTCGATCTGGCGCTGGCCGAGGCCATGCGCACGCATCTGGGGGTAGAGGATCGCTTCGATCGTGCGCAGTACGAGGAGGCTTATCGTCTGTGCGACAACTACGAAGTGCGCGCCCGACAGATTCAGTTGATCGTGGCCGTGGGCCAGCGGCTGGAGCGGGTGCGGCGCGTGCCGTTCATTCAGGCCACGCTGCGCCTGGCGCGCACACCGGCCCTGCGCCTGGGCTGGGTCGAGATGCAGGACTTTCTGGAGCGCGGCTACCTGGCGTGGAAATCGATCCAGGAGCCAGCCACCTTTCTGAACAATATCGGGCAGCGCGAGCGAGCGATTCTCGATCGCATCTACGGCAATCCGGGGGGAGCGCCGGAGTCCAACCCCTTCCTGGTGAGCGATGGCGGGCCCGCTGAGATCGTTGTGATTTGACAAGGGTTCAGGATGTGCGTATACTGCACCAATGCTGCAAGCCAAGCGCTTGCAGCATTGGTTTGGCTGCGCATCGGTTCTATGCTATAATCCAGGCGCGGGCCGACGTAGCTCAACTCGGTAGAGCATCCGCCTTGTAAGCGGACGGTTGCCGGTTCAAGTCCGGCCGTCGGCTCCTCTGGCTGCAGGCCAGCCGGCCGGCGGTCAGAATTAACAATCTGATATGGGCAGGTACCCAAGCGGCCAAAGGGGGCTGACTGTAAATCAGCTGGCAACGCCTTCGGTGGTTCGAATCCGCCCCTGCCCACCATGTTGCAGGTAAACAAGTAGACAAGTATACAAGTAGACAAGGACACAGGTAGACAAGTCCGCCATCCCCACCTTGTCTACTTGTCTACTTATCTACTTGTCTACCTGTCTACCCCTCCACCCGCCCGCGTAGCTCAGTCGGTAGAGCACGTTCTTGGTAAGAACGGGGTCATCGGTTCAAGTCCGATCGTGGGCTCTCACAAACCAGCGTTCGAGCGCTGAATCAGCGCCAGAGTGCATAGGCGGCCGCCCATCGGGGCGGCCCAATCGCGAGTAAGTAACTGTCCAAAAACAAATTCCGGCCTTGGCCAGTCTCCGACCGAGCCAGTCCACGATGTTGTTTATCGACAGTCGCTCAGCAACTTATACGAGGTAGCGCGTCGCATGGCAAAGCAAGTATTCCAGCGAACCAAGCCACACGTAAACGTGGGCACCATTGGCCACATCGATCATGGCAAGACCTCCCTGACGGCGGCGATCACCAAGGTGTTGTCGCTGAAGGGATGGGCTGATTTTCGGGCCTTCGACAGCATCGACAATGCGCCGGAA
>JAJTXO010000087.1 GCA_021463315.1 Caldilineales bacterium
AACGTAGCTGTACCGGTTCAGCGCCTGCGGATCGCCCGGCTCGGGGACGATAGTGTCGGCTTGAGCGAAACGGTCTAGCTGCGGATCGAGGTATCTCGCGTTGTAAAAGTACAGCCCGATTGTAGCATCTTCGCGCTGACCTGTAAAGCGCCATGCGCAGCAGTCGGTGTCGTGCCTGTGCTGAAGCGCGTTTCTCCCCTGGGTTGCCGTCTGACCACACCAAGCCGCCTCAGCGGCTGTGGAAAGGCTCCCAGCGCCTGAGGGCGCTTCGTGCTTTCAGCCGGGGATTTCCAATCCCTGGCTTTACCCGGTGAATAAATGCCGTCTGACCACACCAAGCCGCCTCAGCGGCTGCGGAAATGCCCCCAGCGCCTGAGGGCGCTTGGTGCTTTCAGCCGGGGATTTCCAATCCCTGGGTCTCCGGGGTGCTGCGCAAAGGACGCCTAGCGATCAGGGTTGCAAGATCCTTTTGACCGAAACAACGCGACAAAAAAACAGGTTCGAAGCGGCATTCGCTGCTTCGAACCTGCGGCCTTCTGGCTCGGTCAGGAGACCGGCCAGAGCAGCGGCGCTGGCCCGGTCAGGAGACCGGCCAGAGCAGGCGGCGTTGAGGCGCTACGGCACCAGCTCGGCCAGCTCTTGCTCCAGCGACGCCTGCTGGACGCCGGCGTGGATGAATTCCTCGGTCATGCGCCGCGCCTCATCGTCGGTGAACTGCTGAGGCGGCGACTTCATGAAGTAGGCCGACGGGGCGGTGATGGGCCCGGCCAGGCCCCGATCCATGGCCAGCTTGGCGCAGCGCACGGCGTCGATGATCACGCCGGCCGAGTTGGGCGAGTCCCACACCTCCAGCTTGACCTCCATCTGCAAGGGCACGTCGCCAAAGGCGCGACCCTCCATGCGGATGTGGCACCATTTGCGGTCGGTCAGCCAGGGGATGTAGTCGCTGGGGCCCACATGCACGTTCTCCGCGCCCAGATCGTAGGGCAGTTGGCTGGTGACGGCGTTGGTCTTGGATATCTTCTTGCTCTCCAGCCGCTCGCGCTCCAGCATGTTGTAGAAGTCCATGTTGCCGCCGAAGTTGAGCTGGTAGGTGCGGTCCAGGTGGACGCTGCGATCCTTGAACAGGTTGGTCAGCACCCGGTGGGTGATGGTGGCGCCCACCTGGCTCTTGACGTCGTCGCCGATCACCGGCAGCTTGGCGGCGCGGAAACGCTTGGCCCAGTAGGGGGAACTGGCAATGAAAACGGGGATGCCGTTGACAAAGCCGCATCCCGCCTCGATGGCCTGTTCCACGTACCATTTGGTGGCCATCTCAGAGCCGACCGGCATGAAGTTGACGATCACATCGGTCTTGGTGTCGCGCAGGATGCCGATCACGTCGTCGGTGGGGCCGTCGGCCTTGGTAACCACCGTGCTGACGTACTTGCCCAGGCCGTCGTGAGTCATGCCGCGGCTGACGGGGACGTTCATGTAGGGCACGTCGGCGAACTTGATGGTGTTGTTGGGATGGGCCCAGATTGCCTCGCTGAGGTCCTTGCCCACCTTGGCGGTGGTCACGTCGAAGGCGGCGGTGAACTCGATATCGCGCACATGGTAGCCGCCCACGGTGGCGTGCATCAGACCGGGGATCTCGGCGTCATCGGCGGCGTTCTTGTAGTAGTGGACGCCCTGCACCAGGGCAGCCGCGCAGTTGCCCACGCCGACAATTGCCACGCGGACTTTCTTGTTGGATTTGGCCATCTTGGCTTCAGAATCTCCTGTGAACCTGTTGAGTTGGCGAGCGATGCTCGCCTAATGCGCTCATTATCGCCATTGCGGCGCTTTTCGCCAGTTTATAACACCGCCGATGGGCCTTGGTTTTCGTTTATGCCTGTTTTCACGTATAATCCGCCTCATCCTTTGCTTGGAGAGACGCATGGTCAGCCGAGAAGAGTTTGAGCAGTTGGTGGCCGACGCCCTGGCGACGCTGCCGCTAGAGATTCTGAACCGCATGGACAACGTCGCCATCACGGTGCAGGAGTGGCCCTCGCGCACTCAGTTGGATTCCTCCCGCGTGCCGCCGGGCTCGACCCTGTTTGGGCTCTATCAGGGTGTGCCGCTCACCCAGCGTTCCAGCCACTATGGCATGGTGACACCCGATCGCATTACCATCTTCCGCGGCCCGTTGACCCGCTACTTTGCCACCCCGGAGGCCATCGCCGAGCAGGTGCGCAAGACCGTGGTCCACGAGATCGCCCATCACTTCGGCATGGGCGAGGCGCAGATCGCTCGGCTGGGGTATTGACCTCTCTAAAGCCGCGCACTCAGCTTTTGTCTGTATGAGCCAGCGTTACCCCATCCCCGCCATCCGCCACCGCGTCGAGGAGGAGATCGACCGCAGCCGCTTCATCACCACCGTCGCCAGCACGCCCACCGCGGAGGCCGCGCGCGCCTTCATCGACCAGGTGCGGGCCGAGTTCAGCGACGCCACCCACAACTGCTGGGCCTATCTGGCCGGCCCGCCCGGCAGCAGCGGCCAGATAGGCTACAGCGACGATGGCGAGCCGCACGGCACAGCCGGCAAGCCGATGTTCACCGTCTTGCAGCACAGCGGCATCGGCGACATCAGCGCGGTGGTCACCCGCTATTTCGGTGGCATCCTGCTGGGCAAGGGAGGGCTGGTGCGGGCCTACAGCGGCGGGGTCAAGCTGGCGCTGGCAACGCTGCCGCTGGCCGAGCACGTGCCCACGGCGGAGCTGCTGGTGGTGATCGACTACGCCAGCGTCACGCCGGTGCAGCGGATCTTGCCGGAGTTCGAGGCCGAGGTGCAGGGGGAGGACTACGCGGCCGACGTGACCTATCGGCTGCGTCTGCCGGAGGAGCACGCGTCGGCCTTGCAGCAGCGGCTGGTGGAGCTGACCAATGGGCAGGTGCTGGTCGAAGTGCTGGCGTCGCGGCCGCTTGCTTATGGGGGCGACGCCGAAGACCGCTCCTGATGGTTCACCATCAGGAGCGGTCTTTCTTTGTCGAACCGGCTCCGATCGTTAGCTTGATCGCAGCCGGCGCCTGGTCCAGACCAGGGCCAATGCCAGGCCGGTCGCCAGTGCGGCCACAGCCGGCCACGCGCTGTGGCTCCCCGCGGCCGCGAAGCCAGTCAGCGACACGGCCGTCGGACTTTCGTGGGTGACGCTGGCCGGGCCATGCAGCGTGGCAGCGCCGGACAGGTCGATATCCTCCAGCCAGTAGTAGTAGGTTTCGCCCGCGGCCACACCGGTGTCGCTCCATCGATAGATGGCGCCCTGCGTGCTGCCAGGCGACTGGGCAGGCACGAAAGCCAGCAAAGCTTCGGGGGCATGGGGAGTCTGGCCGCGATACAGATTGAAGCCCAGATTGTCCAGCTCGCTGACCGTCTCCCAGGTGACCAGGACCTGATCACGGTCGCTGATGGCCTCAAAGCCAGCCAACTGCACTGCCAGCGGCGTCGAATTGGCCTCGAACGCGCCGATGTCACAGCCAGCGCCAGCCGGGCGGGCGTAGTTCCGTTGATCCCGGGCCAGGGGAGTGGCTGTGTTGTCGGGGCAGTTGCTGACGCCGGCATCGATGGCATTGCTGCCAGCCAGCAGGGCATGGGTCAAGGTCGGGCCGCCGTTGTTGGCCAGCGTTGAGTCCAGATTCGTCGCCGCATTGACCGCTATCCCGCAGGAGCCATCGCTGACCAGGTTGTTGGTGCTGGTTCCGGCAAAACCGGTGCAGGCGCCGCCGGTGCTGGCCGCCAGAATCGAGTTCTGCAGCGTCACCGTCGACGCGTTGTTGGCGATATCGCCCCCGGTGGTGGCGGTGTTGCCATAGAAGGTGCTGTTGTTGATGGTCAGAGAGCCATCGCTGGCAATGGCGCCACCCTGCCCAGAGGAGTTGGCAGAGAAGGTGCTGTTGTTGACGATCACCGTGCCGGCTGATGCAGGGTTTCCGTTGTCGTTGAACACGCCGCCGCCGACGTTTCCATGCACATTGCCCGTGAGGGTGCTGTTGTCGATGGTCAGGCTGCCGGCAAAGAGATAGATGCCACCGCCGCCGTAGTTCGTCGCCGACACGTAGTTATCAGCGACAATGCACTCGTCGAGGGTCACCGTTCCACCGCTGGAGACGGACAGCCCGCCGCCGCCTGCCCCGCCCCCTAGCCGGCCATAGCGGATCGTGACATCCGAGATGTTGACCGTGATGGCGCCGATCACCTCCAGCACGCGATCGATGCCATCGCCGCTGACGCCGCCGCTGGCGCCGGCCTGGATGATCGTGCTGGCCGCGCCGGCGCCGACCAGATCGAGGCTGCCTCGGATGTCGAGATCCCCGGTGGCGTTTTGCTGCTCGCCGGCGCCGGCAATGGTCAGCGTGTAGACGCCGGCCGGAACGGTGACAGTGTCAGCGCCCGCCAGCGCGTTGGCCTCTCTGATCGCTGCACGCAGCGAACAAGCGTCGCTGGCGTCAGCGCAGATGCCATCCCCTGGGTTGGCGTCAACTGTGTCGTTGGTGGTGTTGACGGTGAACGTCGCGGCATGAGCGACCTGCGCGGCGGGCAACACCAGAAGCGCCAGCGCCCAACTCAACCCGATGGCCAGAAAACCGCAGTGCTTGAATCGAACTCCCATACGATGTACCCTCCTGAAACACGAAATACCTGCTGAACCCATAGGCTGCGATGCATGGAGACAATGAGGCGCAACTTATACCACACCATATCGCAATTCGTCAAGCAAAATGTCAGAAAACTGCCAAAATTGAAGCCATTTAAGGCGCCGCTCAGGCGCTGGGCGTTTGGCGTCGCTGTAAGACCCTCCGCCCCCCTCCCCAGGTGCTGCGCAAGCACGGCTCCAATGCCCGGCGTCCGTGGCTGAGTCGCTATCGTTTCAGTGCAAACCTGCGACAAGATCAGATCAAGCGCTTGAGCTGGATGCTACAGCGCCGTGATCACCACATCGATACACGCCATCACCAGCACGATGGTCAGGTACATGTTGGAGGCGATGAACAGCGAGCGGGCGTTCTTGCCGCTGGGCACGCGCAGCAGGCGCACGTTGCGCCACATCATGTCGGCGGTCGCCAGCCCCACCGGAATCAGGTAGATCAGCCCCAGCGCCGGATCCAGCCCCAGCGCCAGCGCGGCCAACGCGGTAGCCGCGGTATGGACGAAGACCCAGAAGGCGGCTACCTTCGGGCTGGTCTTCACTGGCAGCATGGGGGTGTCGCTGCGCGCATAGTCGTTGCGGTAGACGATGGCCAGGCTCCAGAAATGGCTGGGAGTCCACAGAAAGACCAACAATGCCAGCAACAGCGCGCCAGGCGCGGCCCAGTCGCCGGCTGCAGCCGATCCGGCCAACACCGCCGCGCTGCCGGCCGCGCCGCCGATGACGATGTTCAGCGTGGTGCGCGGCTTGAGCCAGAAGGTGTAGATGACCACATAGATGAACGCGCCCGCGGCCAGCCAGAAGGCCAGGGCCAGGCTGAAGGGCAGCGCGATCAGCACCGACAGGATGATCATCGCCGTGGCGACCCACGGCACCCAGGCCGGATTGGCAATGTCGCCGTTGACCAGGGGACGATGACGGGTGCGGACCATGGTTCCATCGGAGCGGCGCTCGATGTATTGGTTCCACGCCGACGCGCCCGACGCAGCCAGCCAGCCGGTGATCAGCGTCAGCCCCAGCACGCCGAGGCCGGGCCAGCCGTTTGCGCCCATGAACGCACCGCCGATAGCCGAGAAAAGCAGCAGGGTAACGACGCGCGCCTTGAACAGCACCATCAGCGTGCTGAACAGCGAAGGCTTGGACGCCAAAATGGCATCTGTCGCCGCTTCGGCCACCGCCGCGTCAGGCCCAGGATAGTGCTTCGTTTGGTTGATTGTGCTCATAAAAGCTCCTTTGCGACTGACAGACTTCGGAAGTCGCCGGATCAGGGTTGAACCTGGCCTTTCGCCCGAAACTGCGCCCTCTTGAGTGTTGCGGCGACTTCCGAAGTCTTGGGTTGAGCAGTTACGGTCTAATTTACCAATCATCCGATCATCCCGCGCATCTCCATCGGCCAGGAGAAGACAAGCAGGGCTGCCAGCGCCAGCGCTGTCCATAGTCCCAGCCAAGGCAGCATGGCCGGGCGAGCGCGGGCGTTCCCTTCAGCCGCCGCGGTCCGGCTCAGTCCGTAGAGACTGGCCAGATAGCCAACGGCCAGCGCGGCCAGCATCAGCAGGAACGCCGCATCGTCCGACATGATCGGCCCCAGCGTCCAGTTGGGTTGGCGGCCCAAAACGGTTACGCCGTGGTCGATCAGAAAAGCCTGCATCACCGGCACGATGGTCAGCGCGCCGCTGGCAAAGTGAAACCAGTAGTGCGCAAACCAGATGGCAAAGGCCAGCGGCAGAACAGTCGGCGCGTAGCGGGCGAAGATGGCCCGCAGGCTGCTCTCAGGGCGTTGCTGGCGACCGGCGCCCGCCCGCCGGCTGAGCCAGGCCGCGCCCAGGCCCAGCGCCGCGGGCAGCAGCAGCATGAACACGCCGAAGATCAGCGCCAGAATCAGCGCCTCACTCTGCGTGCCCAGCGCTTGGCTCAGCGCCGCGGCCAGCGCGTAGACCGGCGGCGTCATGCCGAAGGCGTTGGTCAGGCCGGCGAACGCGAAGACCAGCGCCAGGAACGCGGTGTCCCAGCGCCGCGGCCAGGGGCTGGCCAGGCGGCGTGGCTGGGGCGTTGCGGCGGCGGGCAGCGTGAGCGCAATGGGTATGAATTCGCTCAGCGGCCGGCGCGCGGCCAACGCCACGTTGTCGTGGGGACAGGCTCGCGCACAGTCCAGGCAGAAGGTGCAGTCCAGGTTGCGCTTGATCTGCGGCACGAAGAGCTCCAGGCCGCAGCCCAGGGTCTGAGTCGAGCCGTTGATGCATTCCTTGCCCACACAGGTGCGGCACACGTCGGCGCTGCGGGCAGTGATCTGCAAGGGGGAGATGCTGGAGGCCAGGAAGTTGAAGGTGCCCAGCGGGCAGACATACTTGCAGAAGGGCGACTCGGCGAACAGCGCCTCCAGCACGAAGGCGGCGCCGAAGTAGCCGATCACCAGCCAGGCGGTCAGCGCGGGGCTGGCCCACAGATCCAGCGCCTCATAGAGCCACAGATAGAGCACGAACACGCCCACGGCCAGCCATTTGTTGCGCAGCACACGTGGCCAGCGCCGGCCGCGCCCGCTGAGACGCCGTGCCAAGGTGCGCGGCAGGGTGAAGGGACAGGCCATGCAGAAGAGATTGCCCACCAGCAGCAGCGCCAGCATCACCAGCCCGCGATAGTGGATCCAGACCGAGACCGTCGCGATGTTCTGTGACGCCAGCGGCGCCCCGGTCAGGCCGTCGTAGACTAGTACCAGCGCCAGCGCCAACATGGGCAACTGCAAAGCCAGCCGGCCCCAGCGCCAGCGCAGCAGCCACCCCAGTCCCGGCACGCGCAGCAGATCGAACGCGGTGCTCGGCCGGTACAGCTCATCATCAAAGGCGCCCTTGGTGGTCATGGGATATCGTTACGTGACTGTCCGCCAACAACAGCGCGGGTTGGCTCGGTCAGAGACCGGCCAGAGCGTGGCGCGGGTTGGCTCGGTCAGAGACCGGCCAGAGCGTGGCGCGGGTTGGCTCGGTCAGAGACCGGCCAAAGCGTGGCGCGGGTTGGCTCGGTCAGAGACCGGCCAGAGCGTGGCTCGGCGGCTGGGTAGGCTCGACTCATGGTCTGCTCACCGTCAGATCGAAGCGGCGCACCAGCGTGCGGCCATCGGGCAAGGTCGCCGTCGCGGTCACGAACCAATCGCCGGCCATGGACCACGACCATTGCGCCTGGTAGACGCCGGCGGCGGTCTCTGCTGCGTCGGCCAGCAGCGGCTGCATGCCGGCGTGGCTCATGTCGCCTTTGAGCGCGATGCGGGCTCCCGGCAACGGCGCGCCGCTGTCGTCGGCCAGTTGGATCTCCAGCGTCGCAGGCCCGACGATGGCTGGATCGGGCGCGACGGCCAGCGTGGCGACGATCTCCGGCGCCTGGTCGGCCGCGGCCTGCTGGCTGGCTCGCTGGCAGCCGGCGATTGCGATCAGCAGGATGATCAGCACGGCCAGCAGCAGCCGGACGCTTGGCCGCGGGGCTGAGGCCGTCCTCGGTTTGAAGGGCGTCATGCGTATCATCTCAATAGAGGGGGAAGACTTCCGAAGTCTTATGGACTGTGAGCTCGTTTTGAACAAACCTGCGCAGACTTCGGAAGTCTCGACACCGGTTTTTTGAGATGATACCGTCATGCTGCTAAACCTGCTCATGGGCCGGCGCTGCATCGGCCGGCGTCTCGACGTCGGACCCCTTGCGCAGGCGAGAGCGCAGCGCAGCCACATAGACCACGCCCGCGACGATGGCAAAGGCGAACCACTGCAGAGCGTAGCCCATGTGTGGTCCCTCGGAAAGATCGACTTCTGGCTCGATTCGATAGGGCAGGCTGGCATTTCCTCCCGGCCCGGGCGCCTCCAACAGATAAATCGGCAGCAGGTGATAGGGCATCTGGCCCTGGATGGCGTCGATGTCGATGCGGTGCCATTCGCTCTTGGCCTCCTGCGGCCCGGCGCTGGTCTGGTTGGCTGTTTGGTTGGGCAGGATCTGCGACGGCTGCACGCGGCCGCTGATGGTCACCGGCCCGCGCGGGTCGTCATGCTGTTGCCAGCGGCCCGATGCCACCTCCTCGTAGGGCACCCAGCCGCGGTCTACCAGCACGGCCTGGCCGGCGTCGTTCAAGACCAGGGGGACAACCAGATGCGCGCCCGCCATGCCGTCGTAGTTTTGCTGCACCAGCAGCAGTTGCTGGTCGAAATCGTACTGGCCGGCGGCCTCGGCGCGCAGGTTGCGCACTGCCTTGCGGTCCTCGGGCAGCGGCCAAATGGCGGCCGCGGCGGCCTCGTTGAGGGAGATGGGGGCAGCCTCCAGCTTGGCGACCAGGTCCGCGTTGGCCGCGATGCGCTGCTGGCGGCGTTCCAGTTGCCAAACGCCCAGCCGGACCATCACCGCCATGGCTGCGAGGACCAGCAGGGTGATCAGGATGTAGCGGCGGCTAAACAGGGCTCTTGTCATGGTCTTTCAGAACGAACCAGGCGCCCAGGGCGATCAAGGCCAGCATCGCGCCGATGGCGATGGGGCGCCAGTTGAATGCGGCTGGCCTGACTTCCAGGGGGAAGCTGGCGCGGCCGCTGCCGGCGGCGTCGCGATGTGCGACGGTGATCTGCCAGACGCCCGCCGTGGGCAGCTCGATATCGGCTTCGTAGTAGGTTTTGATGAGGGCATTTTCATGGGTGGCCGGTGCGGCGATGGGCTGGCTTTCCCCGCTGAGCTGGGCCAAAATCTGCACATCGACATCCAGCACCGGCTGCTGGGAGGCAGGCTCCACCAGCGACACTGTGACATGCAGGATGCCGGCACGCGCCGGATCGGGGTTGGTCCAGGCGTAGACCTGGTAGGGGCCAGAGGGCGCTTGCACCAACTGCGGCGTGCCCCCGCCGTGCGCGTTGGCCGGCGCGGCGCTGCTCAGGCTGGCCAGCAGCGCTGTGATCACCGTCAGCAGAAGCTGAAGAAGGTGGGCTTTTCCCCAAAAGCCCACCTTCTTCAGTCCCTGGCGCCCTGGTCCAGCCATCATGGTGCGCGCGCCGCCGTGTGTTCTTCCACCAGCCAAAGCGGGTTGCTTTGAACCGGCTTCTTGGCCTCGGCGTTGACCACCTGCGTCAGCACGATCAGCGCGGCCCAGAAGAACATCTCGCTGCCGGGGATCCACATCAGGATGCCGGCGATCATCTGATCGGCCATCACTGACAGCCCCAGCAGTCGCGGCATGTTGACGTAGTGGCTGTAGATGGGCGACGGCGCGAAGGCGATCACCACGCCGATGATGACGTTGACGGGCACCACTGAGATGGTGTAGATGATGCGCTGGCCGGTGGACAGGCTGCGATGCAGCCGTGGGGCCACGCCCAGAATGTGCCACCACAGCAACATGGTGGTGACGAAGAAGGTGAGGTGCTGCAGATCGTGGACGAACTGGTTGCGCAGCGCCAGGCCGTAGAGCAGCGGATCGTGCCAGGCGATCAGGCCGATGACGTACAGCAGCCAGACGATGCCGGGCGAGGTGATGACGGTCAGCGGCCGGCGCAGGCGCGAGCCTTCGCTGAGCAACGCGCTGACTGGCCGGCGGGCGCGCCGGGGCAGGCCCCACATCAGCACCGGGAAGGGGTTTCCGATCAAAAGCAGCGGCACGGCCACCATGGTCAGCAGCAGATGCTGCGTCATGTGCATGGAGAAGAGTTGACCGCTGAGCACGTCGATGGGGGACATCAGTGAGATGCCCACGGTCAGCAGGCCGGCCCAGTAGGTGGCCAGGCGCCAGCCAGCCGCCAGGAGGCGGTGTTGGGACTGCGTCGCCGAGTCTCGCGATGGCTGGGGCAGGGCGCGCAGCCGTAGCCAGCCGCGCAGATAGACCACAGCGGCCAACCCCAGCACGATCAGAACTTCAATGCGGAAATCCCAGGAGAGTAGCAGAGCCCGAATCATGGATACGTGTCTTTAGGGGGTGGGGGTTGGTAATCGGTAATCGGTAATCCGCCCGGAGGGGACTGGGG
>JAJTXO010000870.1 GCA_021463315.1 Caldilineales bacterium
TTTGCTCGGCGCATTCTGGCCACGATCGCCAGGGCGTCCCGCCCGGCTGGACCCAGCGTTCACCCCTGGCCCTGATCGCCAGGGCGTCCCGCCCGGCTTTTCAGAGCGGTAGTCGTTTCATGCGCGCCTTCATCGTCGCCAGCAGCCCCAGCTCCCTCCCCCCCACCCACCTGCGCCCGCAGCCGGGCGACCTGGTGTTGGCCGCCGACGGCGGGGCCAACCTCTGCCTGGCCTGGGGCTGGCCGGTGGATGCCGTGGTGGGCGACATGGACTCGGTGGATCCGTCAGTCCGCCGGCGGCTCGAGGCGCTGGGGATCCCCTTCATCCTCTCGCCGGTGGAGAAGGACGAGACCGATCTGGAGCTGGCGCTGCGGCTGGCGCTGGAGCGGAGCGCCACCGAGCTGGTCATCGCCGGCGCGCTGGGCGCACGCATCGATCACACCCTGGGCAATCTGGCGCTGCTGGCCTTGCCCGCGCTGGCGGCCGTTGCCGTTCGCATCGTCGACGGCGCCCAGATCATCTGGCTGGTGCGCGATCATCTGATCGTCTCTGGCCAGCCGGGCGACATTCTTTCGCTGCTGCCCTTCGGCGGCGACGTGCGGGGCGTCAGCGTGAGCGGCGTTCACTGGCCGCTGCGCGAGGCCAACCTGCCGCTGGGGCCGTCGCTCAGCGTCAGCAACCGCATGGTCGGACAGCAGGCCGAGATCACCGTGCAATCGGGCATGGTGCTCGTCGTTCATATCCATCGGAGAAAACAGCCATGAGAATCTTTGCTTTGATCTTCAGTCTGTTGCTGCTGGCGGCCTGCGTTGCGCCGCCGGTCCCCGGCACAGCCGCCCCCACCGCCCAGCCGCCGCGCAAGCTGGTGTTGATGAGCCATGACAGCTTCGCCATCAGCCAGGAAGTGATCCATCAGTTCGAGAGCGAACACAACGCCACCGTGGAGTTCCTCAAGGCCGGCGACGCGGGCGAGGCGCTGAACAAGGCCTGTCTGAGCAAGGGCAATCCCTTGGCCGACCTCTTCTTCGGCGTGGATAACACCTTCCTCAGCCGCGCCATCGGCTGCGATATCTTCGAGCCGTATGAGTCGCCAGCCCTGGCGGACATTCCCGACGAGCTGCGGCTCGACCCGCAGAGCCGCCTGCTGCCGGTGGACTTCGGCTACGTCAACTTGAACTACGACCTGGGCTGGTTCGAGGAGCAAGGGCTGACCCCGCCGCAGACTCTGGCCGATCTGACCCGGCCAGAGTACCGGGGGCTGTTGGTGGTTCCCAACCCGGCCACCTCCTCGCCCGGCCTGGCCTTTTTGCTGACCACCGTTGCGGCCTTCGGCGAGACCGGCTACCTCGATTTCTGGCGCGCGCTGCGGGCCAACGACGTGCTGGTGACCGATGGCTGGAGCGAGGCCTACTTCAGCCATTTCACCGTGGGCAGCGCGGGCGAGGGGGATCGCCCCCTGGTGGTGAGCTACAGCACCAGCCCCGCGGCCGATGTCTTCTACAGCGAGGGCGCCAAGACCCAGCCCGACAGCGGCAACATCTCCCCGGCCGGCGAGACCTTCCGCCAGATCGAATTCGCGGGCATCCTCAAGGGGACGCAGCAACCCGAGCTGGCCCGCCAGTTCATCGATTTCATGCTGGGCCAGGCCTTCCAGGAGGATCTGCCCTTGCAGATGTTCGTCTATCCAGCCAGCCGCGCGGCCGCGATCCCTGAGCTCTTCACCCAGTTTGCGGCTACACCCACCCAGCCCGCCAGCCTGGACCCGGCCGCGATCGAGACCAACCGCGAGCGCTGGATCGAGGCCTGGACAGAGGCGGTGCTGCGCTGAACGCTGAAGGATGAACGCTGAAGGATGAATCCGGAGTCCGGACTCCGGATTCATCCTTCAGCGTTCATCCTTCATCAT
>JAJTXO010000871.1 GCA_021463315.1 Caldilineales bacterium
TTCCTGCCTCTTCTTCCACTCCCGGATACCCGATGTGGCGCGGTAATCCGCTCGAGCGTACGCGGACTATAGCCGAGAACTTTTTGCGCAACACAAGGCGTAATCTTTCCATGATGCGCTTGATAACTCTCCAGCCATAATGGCAGGGTTTGTTTCAAACGCACCCCGCAAGGCTGCTCGCTTCGTTTCCAAATCATGACGATGATTTTGACTTCTTCCTCGCCGTAGCTCGGCTTGGAACCTCGTTTTTTGGCCTTCGATCCCATGGAAACTTTGCCATTAAGCGCCTTGATCGTATGCTTGCGATTCCAGCCCAGCGTATCGCTGACTTCATCAATCATTGCACTTCTTCCCATGCGATTGCGGCTTGGATACCGCTGCCGGCAACTTTCCAAATATTCTTCTTTGCTCTTGTTACTCATGATCCCAGATAGTGTTTTCATCCGGGTGTCATTCTTTCTGACGCAACGACCTTCTTCAGCCCTTTTAACCCCCCTTTCCCGGTGTCATTCTACTTGGCGCAATGCGGCGCCTTCCATCCCCCTTGGTCAGCCATTGACGGGCCTCTTGCACGCGTTCACAATCGCGGACGTGATAACTTTTCCGCGTTGGTTATCCGGGCTGATAGCTGTGTGCCTTTTGGGCGGCGGGGAGCTTTGGGCGGATGATTGGAAAGAGCTTTTTCAATTTCAGGAGGATTGTGCAGGAGCGACCGCCGAGGCACTCCCAAGTTTGATCGAGCGGTTTGGGAAAATGGAGGAGAGTTATTCGAGGGGACGCGCCTTCATCGCGGTGGCCGAGGCATGGTTCCGGCTTCAACCTCTGCCAGAGAAGGCGACGTTCTCGCCGAGTGAAACTTCCCTTCCTCCCCTGCCGGAGGGCTTCCCCGCAGAATTGGTCCCCGCCATTTCTCGCTACCAAGAAGTGTTCGCTCCCTTTAACAAGCTCCAGACCGAGTTCACAAAAAGTAAGCAGCGGGTCGCGTTTCTCTCTCACGAGCAGGATTATTGGAAACTTTTGTCAGATATGCTCGCGAATCAAAACCCTCCGTTCACTACACGTGTGGTTGCCTTCAATTGGGGGCACTGGTGTGGAACCGGCAGTGACCGCTTCTATGCGCCCCAATCGCGGGCGATTCTCATGGCACTCCTCCGAGATCAACGGTGGGCGGAAGCGTCCGGTGCCTGCCTGTCCGTTTATCCACAGGGTGCCATAGACGGCACCGTGCGGATTCTTTCTTCGCTAGTTTCTGACCCGATTCTCGTCGTCGCGGGAGGACTCGCCCTAGCGGGCTTGCCACCCCATGATTATTACAAGGCTCAGAACACACGGAGTTTGTTGGGGCTCATGGTTGTGCTGTCGGGCGACGAGCGCGTTCGCCTGCTGACCATCCTGGCTGCCCGAGCCTCTCCGGAGAACTTGACGACCTACTACCGCGCTCTCGGAAAGTTTGTGCCCCGCTATGAGGAGCCGGGCGACGCACGCTGGCCGACATCCTATTTTTCCAGTGACGACAATTTGTCAGAATTAAAAGCCTCAAGCGTGGGTCAAGCCGCACAGACCACCGCACTTGACTTTCTGTGCGCACAGGCCACCTCATCGCTTCCCGTCGAGGCCGCCGAGGAACTTGTCAGAGTTTTTTATCAAAAACGCCATCCGACCATGCGGAGCGCATTGCATCGTCTCCTGGAACATCCGTCAGCCACGGTCGCGCAGGAAGCGGCTGCCGCATTAACCAAGCTTGGAGAAAAAGTGGAGATGCCCGCCAAACTTGGGCCGGTACGTTACCGGATTCTCATCAACGGCCAACCGTATGCCGACCAAAAGGTATCGTGGTTTGTTGCGAAGATAGGCGGGGGTTCCTTTGGCTCCAAGGTCACAACCACCGCCGATGGGATGGCCGAGC
>JAJTXO010000872.1 GCA_021463315.1 Caldilineales bacterium
GAACCGCGGATGAGCAGATAGCGCGGATGAGCAGATGGCGCGGATGAGCAGATGGCGCGGATGAGCAGATGGCGCGGATGAGCAGATGGCGCGGATGAGCAGATGGCGCGGATCGGAGCTCCGATCCGCGTCGTCTGCCGATCCGCGGTTCTCCGCCACCGGGAACGAACCGATCTAGCCTGGCGTCTTGTGCCAGGGAGCGCATGCTTCTCACACTCTCCCTTCTGGCGTCAGGAGACTGCAATGACCTACCTTCCCACCATCCTGCAACATGCCTCGAACCCCGAAGAGCTGGAGCTTTCCTACCAACAGGCTGTCAAGGCTGGCGCTGAGGCCGATTTCACCGCGGCCATCGAGACTGGCTACGCCCAGGCCGGCGACAACCTGCTGCTGGCGGCCTGGCATTACCGCCTGACCTACGCCATGGCCCAGGCCAGGGGCCGCGCCGTGGCCTGGGGCTGGGCGCTGCCGCTGGGCCTGCTGAACGCGCTGCTGCTCTGGATTCTGTCCGACGACCAGCGCTTCAACCTCAAGGTGGTCAATCCGCTGACCGGGGAGATGGTCACCTTTTTGCCGCTGGTGGTGCTGATGGCCGCGCCGATCAGCGCGATGGTGTTGGCTCTGTTTCTCACCGCGGCTGGCCAGCAGCGTTGGAGACGCTGGCTGGCGGTCACGCTGGGGCTGGCGGCCAGCGCGGCCTATGCGCTGCTGCTCTTTCCACACATCTGGCCGCGCGTCTTTCAGCAACAGTATCTCAGCCTGATGGTGCTGCACCTGGGGCTGCTGGCCTGGGCCGGCGTGGGCCTGGTCGCGCTGGGCCGCCGCGGCGACGCGGAGAACCGCTTCGCTTTCCTGGCCAAGTCGCTGGAGGCCTTCGTGGTGGCCGGGCTGCTGGCCATCGCCGGCGGGCTGTTCACGGTCATCACCTTCGGCCTGTTCAACGCGCTGGGTATCCAGCCGCCCGAGGAGGTGGTGCGTCTCTTCGTCGCCGGCGGCGGAGGGCTGATCGTTCTGGTGGCCGTGGCGCTGGTCTACGACCCCAAGGCCGAGCCCGCGCAGCAGTCCTTCGACGAGGGGCTGAGCAAGCTGGTGGCGCTGCTGATGCGCCTGCTGCTGCCGCTGACCGTGGCCGTGCTGCTGGTCTACCTGGCCTTCATCCCCTTCAACTGGCGCGAGCCCTTCGAGAACCGCGAGGTGTTGGTGGTGTTCAACGCCATGCTCTTCGCCGTGATCGCGCTGCTGGTGGGCGCGACGCCGGTGCAGGGGGGCGACCTGAGCCAGCGCGGCCAGAGCTGGCTGCGCCGCGGGGTGATCGCACTGGCTGGGCTGGCGCTGCTGGTCAGCCTCTATGCCCTGGCCGCGATTCTCTACCGCACAGCCATCGACCGCATGACCCCCAACCGGCTAGCCTTCATCGGCTGGAACATGATCAACATCACGATTCTGGCGCTGGTGTTGTTTCATCAGGCGCGGGCGGGGCGAGACCGCTGGCTGCCGGCCGTCCACAAAGCCTTCGCCGCGGGCACGGTGCTCTACATCGTCTGGGCGTTGGTGGGACTGTTGGCGCTGCCCTGGCTCTTCCGCGGCGATCCGGCCCAGGTGGCCGGTCTGCCGGTGCGCATCCAGCAACTGGCCTACGAGCGCAGCGAGCCGATCCTGCTCAAATGCCCCACCAGCCCGCACATCTATCTGCTGGAAAACGGCCAGAAGCGCTGGGTGAAGGACATCGCCACCTTCGAGGCCCAGGGCTACCGCTGGAACGACGTGCAGCACGTCTCTTGCAGCGACCTGCGGGCGACGCCTGACGGCGAGACCATCCCGCCCGGCGCGGGGCCGCCGCCGAGGCCGTGAGGGAGGGGGAATACCACAGCGGATGGAGAACAACGGATGGGGAACAGCGGA
>JAJTXO010000873.1 GCA_021463315.1 Caldilineales bacterium
ACTGTGAGCTCGTTTTGAACAAACCTGCGCAGACTTCGGAAGTCTCGACCCCGGTTTTTTTGAGATGATACGCGTGAAGTACTGAAATTGCTGGGTATCAGCGTCAGCTCTTGGCGGACAAACCGATGCGGCCAGTTGCCTCGGCCCGCTCCAGGAGAATCGTTGCCACGGCCAGCCCCACGTAGATCCAGAACAAGCTAACCATGTGCGGGTAGGCCAGGTTGAAAAGATAGTGATCCAAGACGCCGCTGACCAACACGCCCGCGAGCGCGCCGCTCAGCCCCAGCAACAACGCCTCCCGGCGGTCGTCGCTTATCCCGGTGCGCGCCGTGCGCAGCACCATGACGAAGAAGATGGTCATGGCCGCCAGAAAGGCCAACAGCCCCACCACCCCCATGTTCTCGGCCATCAGCAGATAGACGCTGCTGACCCCCAGGTAGAGATCGATATCGGGCACGCCGCTGAAGCCGACGCCGAACACCGGGTAGCGGCTGATCAGGCGCAGCGCGTCGCGGTACTCGCCGAAGCGCATCTGCGTGGCCAGATCCTGCCCCTGGATGCCGGCCACGAAGCGGGCGACGTATTCCTGGGCCTGCGGCAACAGCAGCAGCAACACCAGCCCCGCCGCACCCACCAGCAGCAGCTTGCGATAGCGCAGCAGCGCAACGAAGGCGATGGCCGTGGCCAGCCCCAACATCGCGCTGCGCGAGTAGGTCAGGTAGAGACCGAGCACCGCGATCCCCAACATGGCGACCGCCAGCCAGCGGCGGAACAGAGGCCGCGACGCCACCACCTGCGGCGCCAGCAGACCGGCGAAGAGAATCAACATGCCGCCGAAGACGTTGGGATCGATGGCCGTGCCGATGGCGCGCATGGCATTTTCAGGGTCGTCCTCCACGTAGCGCAGCGCGCCGTAGCCGCCGGGATAGTCGAAGCGGGCCAGGGCGTTGAAGACGCGCACGGTCCACGCCTCAGGAATGACATAGAGCGCCACGCCGATCAAGGCCGCGCCCGCGCCAGCCAGCATCAACACCCGGCCAGCCCATTCCAGGTCCTCCTGCTGGCGGATCACGTTGATCACCACGAAGAAGAGCAGAATGCCCAGCGCGATCTCGGCGAAGCGGCGGATGGTGGTGACGCTGGGGCGGGCGTTGGCCGCGCCCAACGCGAAGGCGAAAAGGGCCAGAATCAGAAAGACCGCCACGGCCAGCCCCATGGGCGAGCCGACAAAACGCCGTTCGCGGCCAGTCAGCAGCCCCGCGGCCCAGACGAAGATGAAGGCCGCCAGCGCGGCGTCCAGAAAGGTCGGCTTGAAGCCCAGGCGGAAGGGAAAGGCTGCGAAGGGCAACAGACAGGCCACCAGGATGACAAAGGTCAAGCCCCAGCGCGGGCTGCGCAGGGCCAGATACGCGGCCACCGCGCCCAGCCCCGCGGCCATGGCCAGCAGCGGGCCAAGAACCGCCACCGCGCTGGCTGCCAGCAGCGCGACGACCAGCAACAAGCCAGCCAGCGACGCCGCAGCAACGCGTCGATCGGGATTGAAGAGCAGAAATTGCACGCGCGAGATGAACGTTTGCGCCATGATCGTTGAAAGCCGCGTCAGGGACTCTCGCCCGACGCGTCCGAATCCCAGATGATTGGCAGAAAGTTGAAATAGTCCAAACCGGCGTAGCTGCCCAAGACGATGACATCGTTGGGCTGCCGCGCTCCGCTGGCATCGAACACCGGCAGGCGCACGCCCGACGCAGGGTCATAGAGGCCCATCTGCAACGTCAGGTCGCGGGTCAGCAGCAGGCCCATGACCGGCATGGGATGGCTATGCTGCACCAGCTCGCCTGTTTCCCACATGCTGTTGGGATAATACCCCCCAGTCAGGGGGATGTCAAACCCGCTTACAACC
>JAJTXO010000874.1 GCA_021463315.1 Caldilineales bacterium
CGCAGGAGAAGGCCGGCGCCTCTTCCACGATCAGCTCCACCGGCACGATCACCAGCTCGGTCTCGTTGCCGGGGCCGGCGTCGGGGTCGTTGCTGGTGATGCACAGGTTGGCGTTGTAGGTGCCCGCGGCCAGGCCGGTCGAGTCGAAGCCAACCGTCACCGGCGTGGTTGCGGCCGGCGCGGTGGTCCCGCTGTTCGGGCTGACGCTCAGCCAAGGCACATCGCTGGGGCTGCTGCAGACCGCGCCGCCGCCGCCCTGGGCATCCAGCATCACGTCGTCCACGAAGAAGTTGGTGGTGTTGCTGCCGAACACCTCGGAGTTGAACTCCAGCAGGTGCGCGCCGCCGTCGGCGTAGGCGCTGACGTCCACCGTGACCTGCCGATAGCCCAGCGTGCCGCATTCAGCCGCAGCCGCGTTGGTCGTCCAGAGCGTCGTGCCGTCGATGAGCACATCCAGGTAGTCGGCCACATCGCCGGAGCAGACATACTGCTCCACCCAGAAGCTCAGGGTGGCGGGGCCGCCCGACGGAATGGTCACGCTCTGCGAGACGTTGCTGCTCTCGTAGGCCGCGATGCCGCCGAACCAAGCCCACCAGGCGCCGCTCAGCGGGCCGGTGCCCGTGCCCGTGCCGCAGCCCGCCGCATCGCACAGCGGGGTGCCGAAGTTGGTCGAGGACTCGTTCCAGAAGGGGTTGGGCGTGCCGGCCTCGAAGCTGCCATCCTGCACCACGTCGGCCGTGGCCGACGCCTGCATGTCCTGCAGCTCCTTGGCGCTGCGCTGCACCACCGTCGGCCCGCCCAGCTTGCTCGCGCTGCTGGGGCCAGCGGCCGGCGCCGGGCGCACGGCAGGCTCCTCGTCGATGTTCCAGGTCAGATCCGATGCGCCGGTGTTGCCCACGTTCAGCGTCTGCTGCGTGGTGGTGTTGGTCGGCTGCGTGCTGCTCATGCTCAGCGGATCGACGTCGATGTTGGGCGGCTCGTCGCCGCAGGTCAGACCCACATTGTCCACCTGGGCGTACCAGTTCCAGTCGCCGCTGTTGGGGTCGTAGTAGCGCCAGCGCAGCTTCAGCCCGCTCTGGCCGGCGTAGGCCGACAGATCCAGATCGACATTGACGCCAGGAGGCATGCCGAAGCCGCCGTGATCCTCGTTCCAGCTCAGCAGGTTGGTCCAGGTCGTGCCGCCGTCCGTGCTGATGTCCACGTCCAGGTAGTCCAGGTTGGCGAAGTTCTGGTAGTTGGCGGTGTAGGTCAGCGAGGCCACGCCCGCGCCCGACAGGTCGAAGAGCGGCGTCACCAGCGAGGTGTCCATCTCGGCCGAGCCGAACTGGTCGCTGCTGACGCAGGCTGTGTCGCCTGAGCCGTTGGTGTAGTTGCCGGTTTCGCCGCAGCCGGCCAGGTTGGACCACTGCGGGCCGTTGGGCTCGTTGGTCTGCACCGACCAGCCCGCGGGCGGCACGCCGTTCTCGAAGCCTTCGGCCGGCATGTTGCAGACGAAGACGCCAGGAACGCTCTCTTCCACCGTCAGCGTCACCGGCACGATCACCAGCTCGGTCTCGTTGCCGGGGCCGGCGTCGGGATCGTTGCTGGTGACGCACAGGTTGGCGTTGTAGGTTCCAACCGCCAGACCGGTGGAGTCGAAAGTCACGGCGACAGCGGTAGCCGTTCCGCCGGCGTTGGAGCCGCTGGTGGGCGCCAGGCTCAGCCACGGCACGTTGCTGGGCGCGGTGCAGGTCTGCGGCCCGCCCGCGCTGGTGTACTCCAGCGTGTCGATGCCGATGTAGTTGGAGTTGTTGCCGCTGGGCCCGCCGTCGGTGACGAAGTAGCGGAAGGCGATGCGGCCGGTGGCGCCGCCGGGGATGCCCGACAGCGTGGCGGTGTACTGCGTCCACACCTGCGGA
>JAJTXO010000875.1 GCA_021463315.1 Caldilineales bacterium
TCGGGGTGGATCGTGGCCGTGTCGGAGCGCACCACCTGGTCGTCGTGGTCTGGGATCAGCCGGTTGTGCTTCAGACCGACGCCGATCTGGCCCGCGTAGTCGCTGAACTCACGGCGCTCGCGGCGGCTCAGATACCAGGGCGCGTACTGCACCAGCAGCGGCGTGTCGTGCCAATGGCGCTGGTAGATGTCGCTGATGCGGTTGACCGTCTCGATCCACAGGTCCTCGGTCAGCCCGGCGGCCTGCAGGCAGGCGTCCACCTCGCTGTCGGAGTCGCCGGGCATGGTCTCGCCGTAGATGCCGCTGCTGACCTCGACAAAGGCCAGCCGCGGGTCGTCGCGGTAGCGCTCGGCCGCGGCCTGGATGAAACGCTCGAAGGCGTCCAGGTAGGCCGGCGACCAGTACATGGGGATCTCTTCCTGCTGGGCGACGCCGTACTGGTCGGTCCAGGAGCAGGTGACGTAGCCATCGCCGGCCGGCCAGGCGCCGTGGGCCTCGTTGAACCAGGTGGGGACCTGGTTGCCGCCGCAGCAAGCGCCCTCGAAGGTGTTGAAGGCCAGCCCCACCGGCTTGTCCAGGCTGGCCTCGGTCGCCATCCACTGGTCGATCGCGTCCCAGCGGAACTGGCCGGGGCCGTCCCGCTCCACGGTGCGCCAGGGAAAGACCAGATGCCCGCCGGTGAGCCAGGGGTAGAGCTCCGGGTCCAGGTGCGGCCAGTCGAAGAAGGTGTAGAGGCCCGCGTTGGGGAAGGATCGGTACGACGCGGCCGGCGGCGCCTGCCAGGCGGGGCAGGCCAGCAGCTCGGCCGGCTGGACGACGCCCTCGGCTGGGCTGACGGGGGACGCTACCTGCTGGGCAGGGGCGGCCGAGGCCTGGGCCAGGAGGATGCTGGAGACCAGCAGCACGGAGATCAAAACGAGGAAGAGGCGCCAGGTGAGCATGGGGTGAGTGTAGCATCGGGCACGCGGATCGTCAAGCGTTGCCCAATGGCAGCTGCTCATCCCAAGACTTCCGAAGTCGCCGCAGCCTCATCTCAAAAAACCGGGGTCGAGACTTCCGATGTCTTTCGGTCACAAATGGTTGGGCTGGTTGGCCGGGTACCTTGACATTTGCCTTGGCGTGTGATAGAATTCGCAACCGTAGCTACTCTGGCGCAGGAAGCTGGCGCCAGCCTCTGCCGGCCGATGGCGGCGACCCAACTTCGCCTCCCGCCTCGCTCGCGTTTCAGCCTTCTCGCTCCGGAGCTGCTTGTGCCCAGTGAATACCTGCCGATTCTGATTCTGGTTATCGTCGGCGCGATTTTTGCCGTCATCGCGCTGGCCTTTCCAGCCCTCTTTGGCCCAAAGCGCACGACAAAAGCCCGTCTGGAACCCTATGAGTCGGGGATGTTGCCCTACAGCGACGCACGCCGCCGCTTTCCGGTGCATTACTATGTGGTCGCGGTGCTCTTCATCCTCTTCGATATCGAGGTGATCTTCCTCTATCCCTGGGCCGTTATGCTGCGCCAACTCAGGCTGTTTGGGCTGATCGAGATGGCGATCTTCTTTGCGATCCTGCTGGTTGGCTTCGTCTACGTCTGGCGCAAGGGTGCGCTGGAGTGGTAAGGCAGGAGTGTGCAGGTAGACAAGTAGACAAGTAGACAAGTAGACAAGTATACAAGTAGGAAAGTAGACAAGTAGACAAGGATACAAGTAGGAAAGTAGACAAGTAGACAAGTGGACAAGGTTACAAGTAGACAAGGATGTTGGAAAACGTCGCTTCAACCAGCAACCACCTACCCGCCCACTCGTCCACTCGCCCACCTACTCGCCCACTTATCCACCTACTTACTCACCTACTCGCCCACTTGCCCACCTACTCGCCCACTTGCCCACCTACTCGCCCACTTGCCCACCTA
>JAJTXO010000876.1 GCA_021463315.1 Caldilineales bacterium
CGCGGCGCACTCCCTCTCCCCCTGGGAGAGGGAACCGGATGTGCGCACTCCCTCTCCCAGGGGGAGAGGGAACCGGACGCGGCACACTCCCTCTCCCCCTGGGAGAGGGCCGGGGTGAGGGCCCCACCTTCCCACAACGGAGTCTTTTCCATGTCAGACACTACCCAATCCACCGACGCCAAGCCAGTTCCTCAGGACAATCTTGTCGTCACCCGTCATACCACCACCATCGACGGCCAGGTCATCGCCTACACCGTCACTGCAGGCACCATTGTGCTGAAGGAGGAGGCCGAGAAGAAGGGCGAAGAGGAGGGCGCGTCCGAGGGCGAGAAGCCCAAGGCGTCGATCTTCTTCATCGCCTACACCAAAGATGAGGTGGATGACCCTGCCAGCCGGCCGCTGACCTTCTCCTTCAACGGCGGGCCGGGCTCATCCTCAGTCTGGCTTCACATGGGCGTGCTGGGGCCGCGCCGCGTGCTGCTGGACGACGACGGCTTCGGCCTGCGACCGCCCTACCGGCTGGTGGACAATGAAGCCTCGCTGCTGGACGTGACCGACCTGGTGTTCATCGACCCGGTCAGCACCGGCTTCAGCCGACCAGCGCCGGGCGAGAAGGCCAAGGAGTTTCACGGCTTCACCAAAGACATCGAGTCGGTGGGCGACTTCATCCGTCTCTACGCCAGCCGCTACCGGCGCTGGCTGTCGCCCAAGTTCCTGATCGGTGAGAGCTATGGCACCACGCGTGCCGCTGGTCTGAGCAACTACCTCCAGCAGCGTCACGGTCTGTGGCTGAACGGCGTCATGCTGGTGTCCAGCATTCTTGACTTCCAGACGGCCGACTTCGACCCAGGCAATGACCTGCCCTATCTGCTCTTTCTGCCGACTTACACCGCGACGGCCTGGTACCACAGGCGTCTGCCGGCCGATCTGCAGGCGCTGCCCCTGGCCGAGGCGCTGGCCCAGGTGGAGACATTCGCCCTGGGCGACTACGCGCTGGCGCTGCTGCAAGGCGCGGCCCTGCCGGCGCAGCGCTACGCGGACATCGTCCATCATCTGGCGCGTTTCACCGGCTTGAGCGAAGATTATGTCGAGCGCAACGACCTGCGCATCGACATCTTCCGCTTCGTCAAGGAGCTGCTGCGCCCGCAGCGGCGCACCGTGGGGCGGCTGGACAGTCGCTACACCGGCATCGATCGCGATGCAGCCGGCGAGCGCTTCGAGTTCGACCCCAGCTATAGCGCGATTCAGGGCGCATACACCGCGTGCTTCAACGACTATGTGCGCGGCGATCTGCAGTTCGAGAGCGACCTGCCCTACGAGATTCTCAAGGGGCTGTATCAGACCTGGAGCTACAAAGAGTTCGAAAACCAATATGTCAGCGTGGCTGAGACGCTGCGCAAGGCCATCAGCATGAACCCGCATCTGCGCGTCCATGTGGCCAATGGCTTCTACGATCTGGCTACCCCCTACTTCGCCACGGCCTACACCTTCAACCACCTGGGTCTCGACCCCAGTCTGCTGGACAACATTGAGATGAGCTTCTACGAGGCCGGCCACATGATGTACGTCCATCAGGCGTCGCTGCACAAGCTGAAGGCCGAGCTGGCCGGATTCATCGCAGCGGCTGCCAGTTAAACAAGTGACAGGACACAACACCGCGCAATGGCTCGGTCGCCCCCTCATCTGCCCTCGGAACCAACAAGCCAAGGTCCAGGTGCTGGTCAAAGACCGGCCAACGCGCGGTTCTATTCCTTGACACCACCTAAGCTCGCCCCACCCGGCGCAGCGCTTACCAAACCTGCACGGCCGCCATCCCCCATTCCCCACTCCCCATTCCCCACTCCCCATCCCCCATTCCCCACTCCCCACTCCCCATTCCCTATTCCCTATTCCCCAC
>JAJTXO010000877.1 GCA_021463315.1 Caldilineales bacterium
TCTCGGTCGGCGTGGCCGTGAACTGGTCCAGCGGCGGTGTCTCGAAGGTGAAGAACTCGGTGGGCGAGGGAGTGGCGGTGGGCAGCGCCAGGGCCGTGGCGGTGGCGATCGCGTCGATGGTAGCCAGCAACTGCACCGGATCGGGGGTGGGCGTGGGGATCAGCACCACGATGCCGCCCGGCCCGGCCGGCGTGGCCGTGGCTGTAGCTGCGCCCAGGCCACCCACCGGCGTATCCGTGGGCTGCAAAGCCAGTTGACTGGAAAGCGCGCGCACCCCCAGCCAGCCCGCGCTGGCCAGCCCACACAGCATCAACACGGCCACCAAGGCGCCCGCGGCCAGCGCCAGCGGCCAGACCGGCTGGCGCGAGCGGCTGCCCGCGGCCGCGGGCAACAGCGGTGGAGGCGGCGGAGGAGGGGGTAGATTGTAGGCGGGTTCCTCCCAGTCGACATCGCTGTCATCGCCCGACCAGTCCAGGTCGTCGTCAGCCCCGGCCATCAGCCCGGCCGCGCCCGCGGCCCAGGCCAGCGCGTCAGAATCGTCGGCCAGCGGATCTCCGGCCGGAGCCGCGGCGGCCGCATCCTGCTGCGCATGCGCCTGCATCAGCGCCTGGCGCGACTGAAAACGCGGGCAGCGCTCCTGGTGCCCGCCCAGGCAGAAGAAAGTCTGCTCGTTGAGCGGGATGGACTGCGGCGTCCTGGATGCGTAGCAGCGGTTCTCGTAGCTGGGATAGGTCAGATACGCGCCCTGCTCGTCGGCCAAGCCTAGCAGCGGGCATACACCGGCATCTGGTTCCATGGGCAAATCCTCGTCTGCAGAGATCTCAATAGTTCACGATGCGACCGAAAGACTTCGGAAATCTTGGGCTGACTACGCGCTCTGGCCGGTCTCCGACCGAGCCAGCCCTCGCACGTCGCTGGCCGGCGCGTCCCGCAAGTACCTGGCGCCTGCGGCATACTGGCGGGCAAAGGCCAAAGCCTGGTCCGGGCTATGCAGCCGCCCCGTGGCCTGGGCCTCGGCCACCACCTCCAGCAACTGGCCGATGTGCGGGCCAGGGCGCAGCCCCAGCGCCGCCATCAGATCGCGGCCATCCACCAGGCGCGGCGGGCTGATGAGCTCCAACTGGCGGTTGAAATAGGCATCGATCAACGTGACCACCATCTCCAACTGGCGCTGCCAGTCGGCCAGCGGCAGGCCAGCACCGGCCGCGCCCCGCAGATCGGCCAGGCTGAGCAGCGCCGTGTCCACGCCGGCCGCGTCCAGGCTGCGGAAATAGCGGAAGATGGCCCGGCGGCTGATCTGGTCAGCGGCCACCAGATGGTGAGGCCGCATGTGCTGGGCCGTGATGGCGACGATCCAGCGCACCTCGGCCTCGCTGCAGTGCAGCCGGCGCAGCGCGTTGGCCGCCAGTTCGGCGCTCACATCCTCGTGGCCCAGGAAACGAACCCGAGCTGGGCCGCCAGCGGGGTCTTCCACCAGGGCACGGGTGGCCGGCTTGCCCCAGTCGTGGCACAAAGCCGCCCAACGCAGCGCCTCGCCGCGGCTGCCCAGCGCCGTGCCCACCGGCTCAGCCAGATGGGCGGCCAGCGCCGGCTGAAAGGGGGCCAGCATCTGGCTGGTCGCGTCGTCGAAGACGTCGGCAGGGCTGCGGCGGCCAGCGATCCAGTCCACCAGCCAAGCGACATGGTCCAGAACGGCCGCGGTGTGGTCGAACACATCCCAGATGTGCGGCGCGGTCTGGGACACGCCGTGCAACGCCTCGGCCTCGGGCAGCGTCTCGGCCAACAGGCCCAGCTCGCTGAGCATGGAGAGCCAGCGCTGCGGCTGCGGGGCCGCCAGAATGCGGGCCAGCTCATCGCGCACCCGCTCGACCGCGCATTGGTGCAGCCGGGGGGCGTG
>JAJTXO010000878.1 GCA_021463315.1 Caldilineales bacterium
CTTGATCATCGGCCCGATGTAGGTCGTCTCTCCGCCGTGGTCGCGATGATGAATGAATTCTGCGGCGTATCGAAACCAACGATTGACCCGGCGGCTGAGTAGTCACGTCTGAACCCAGTATACTGCAATAACTCCGTGCTGGATAGGATCCAAAAGGGTGTAGATTTTAAGCAACTGACCACATCAGACCCAGCCGCCGCGCCAGCCCGGCGGCGCGGCGACTGTTGGCCTTGGTTTTCAGTCGCTCCGCACCCACTCGACATCGCCGATGAACAGCGCGCCGCTGGGCGTCTGGTCGAAGAGCAGCGCGATCTCGGCGACATCGCTCAAATCGACGCCCGCGAAGCCGGCCAGCGGCAGCCGGATGGTGGTCAGCGGCACGCGGCCGGTGAAGAAGCCGGTGGCGATGACGGCATCGGCCTGCATCTCGCCGGGCGGGAAGGCCAGCGCCGGCTCATCGGGCCGGGTTTGCACGTCGGCGCTGTGACCGGCGCGGTCGGTGAGCTGCACGCTGAAGGCCTGCGGCTGGCCGGCCGCGTTCAGCGGCGAGGCCGGATCCACGGCCGCGCGCAGGCTGAGCGTGCTGTAGCCGCTCAGATCGCCGGCCCCCGCGGGCAGGACAAAGCGCAACGCAGCGCCCGGCTGCCCCCAGGAGACCACCGCATGCGCCGGCTGGCCGGGCACGGTCACATAGTTGCGTCGGCACGGCTCGCTGCCCGGCAGCATCTGCGCGCTGTAGAAGCCCTCAGGACAGAAATCGAGCGTGGCGTTGGCTGCGCTGACCGCGCCGCCCAGCCGGTGGGTGGTCAATTCCTCGGCCGCGGCCGGAATCCACACCGTCTGCCGGTCGGCGGCCGGCGCCAGATAGGCCACGCGGGCCGGCAGGCCGTACAGCTCGGCCGGCGCGGGCGTGGTCACGTCCAGCCCCAGGCGCTGCTTGGCCGCGCTGGCCGCCGAATCATCCGCGAACAGCGTCGCCAGGAAGTCGCTGGCATAGTCCACCAGCCAGGCGCGCTGCGTCTCCCCCTCCAGCAGCGGCGTGCAGTCGGGGCGGTCGCTGTGCGTGACCATGTCGCCCGGCAGCAGCGCGTTGAAGGCGTTGTGGTTGGCCCGCTCCAGCCAGGCCGAGGCCGCCCAGGCCGTTTGATCCGCGGCCAGGCGCGCGCCCTCGAAGAAGCTCTGGCCGTTCTGGTCGATCACATCGCCATCGCAAGAGGCCAGAATCGTGGCCATCGGCGCGGCGACGCTGCCCCTTCGCGTGCTGGAGTTCGCCGTTGCGGACCTGGAGGCGAACGGCGGGTTCGCACGGGCCGCCCGCGCACGCATCGAGGCCGCAGTCACATTCGCCGCTGCGGCCGCAGCCGCCGAGTACCAGGTGGCCCACGCGATCCCGCCGACCCTGATCTGGCAGCAGACGGTGGCGCAGTGCCGGGCGTTGGCCGAAACCGCCCTCGGCTGGGACGAACCGCCGCTCGAGCGCCAGCTCTCGCTGGCCGAGATCTCTTTCGGCGGCGCCAGCCGTGGCACCGTGCCGCGCACCGACTTGCCCTGGGACCCGGATCGGCCGGTGCCGATTCCGGGCACCGGGCTCACCATCGGTGGATTCATCGACCGGCTCGACGTCGCCGCCGATCTGCGGCGCGCACGGGTCACGGACTACAAGACCGGCCGCTTGCCGAAGAAAGGCATCGAACTCGACGGCGGCGCGGAGTTGCAGCGCTGCCTCTACGCCTATGCGGTGCGGGCGCTGCTCGGTGATGCGGTCGAGGTCGAGGCGCGCCTTCTGTACCCGCGCGATGGCGGGAAGCTCCTGCCTCTCGCCGATTCGGCTGCGAGCATGGCGCAGGTGGCGCGCTACATCGCCGTCGCCCGCGAGCAGCTCCTTGCCGGCCACGC
>JAJTXO010000879.1 GCA_021463315.1 Caldilineales bacterium
CTGTCAGTCCTCGCGCTGCGGACAGGACTGACAGTGCTGGTCCGTTGCTCAACTAGCTTTCGAGGTGGTGACTTACTCTTGGCGTGGACAGCACTGTCAGTCCTTGCGCTGCGGACAGGACTGACAGTGCTGGTCCGTTGCTCAACTAGCTTTCGACGTGGTGACTTACTCTTGGCGTGGACAGCACTGTCAGTCCTCGCGCTGCTCAACTAGCTTTCGACGTGGTGACTTACTCTTGGCGTGACCAGCACTGTCAGTCCTCGCGCTGGCCGCTGCGCTCCCAATAGGCTTGCAGCGCCACAAAGGGCAGCGCCGGGGTCAGCTCGGCTTGTTTCGAGCCGGGCCGGCCGGTGTTCCAGGTGATCACCAGCTCCTGTTTGGCGCGGGTGATGCCGACGTAGAGCAGCCGCAGCCGCTCGCGCACGTAGTCGAGGCGGGCCAGCCGCGAGGGGTCGCCCTCGATGTAGCCGGCCGGATCGGCTTGCTGCGCCAGCAATTCGAGCTGGGCCAGCGCCTCGGCTGGCAGGTTGAGCGTGCCGCCGGTTTGCACCTGCCGGCTCTCGCGCAGGAACCACTTTTCGGCGATGTACTGGTCGTAGGGCTGGCCGGAGGGGAAGTCGTAGCTGTTGACCGCCATCAGGTAGACGCGGTCCCACTCCAGCCCCTTGGCCTTGTGCATGGTGGCCACCACCACCTGGCCGGCGTACTTGGCCGGGTCGAAGCCGCTGTCCTCCTCGCTGAAGCCCAGGAAACGGCGCTCGTTGCGGGCGATGCTGGTCAGTTCGTTGGCCAGCTCCGGCAGCCGCCACTCCGGTTTCTCCTGCGCAACCTGCTGGAGGCTGACCGCCAGCTTGTGCGCCAGCGCCAGATCGCCCGGCTGGTCGAACAGGTCCTGCGCCAGGGTCAGGATCGCCTGGTCGATGGGCAACAACACCGCGCCCTGCCAACGCTGCACCAGGGCGCGAAACTGCTCCAGGTGCGCCCGCAGGTCCTCGTCGATCTCCGCCTCGGCCAGCCAGTCGCGGCCGGCGCGCGGCCAGATGAACTCCTCGACCCGCTCGATGCGGCGCAGCAGCTTGCTGATCTTCTGCGCCTCTTTCCAACCTTCCTGCTCTTCCTCCTCGCGCAGGTCGCGCTGCCACACCTCGTAGACCCGCGCCAGCTTGGCCGCGGCCGTCGGTTCAGCCAGGTAGAGCAGCAGGTTGGCCAGCGCGCCGGCCGCCTTGCGGGTGGTCAGCGTGCTGCGCAGCAGGCTGTCCACCACGGGAAGCTCCCGCGCCCGCAGCGCATCTACCACCTCGAAGCCGCGCTGGTTGCGCGAGGCCAGCACGGCCACCGTCGCCTCAGGGCGGTTGGGCAGCCAGCGCGCCAGCGACTCAACCACCGCCCGCACCTCGCCCTCGGGGCTGAACTTGGTGGGCATCAGAAAGAGCGCGTCCCGGTTGTCGGGCGGGTTGGGCTGCGGGTCGCCCGGCGGCGTAGGCAGGATGTGCGGCGGGGCCAGCGCGTTGCGCACGGCCGGCTCGGGATGGTCTCGCTGGGTCCAGTCGATCAACTGGTTGGCCAGCGCCATGATGCTCAGCGTGGAGCGGCCGGAGTTGGGCAGGTCCTGGGCCGCCACCCCCTCCTCGGCCAGGAAGCGGCGCAGATGCTCCGGGCTGGCGGTGGTGAAGGTCTCGAAGATGGCCTGGTTGGGATCGCCCACCCGCACCCAGTTGCCGGCCGGCCCGGCCAGCGTGCGCAGGATGCGCTCCTGCAGGCGGCTGCTGTCCTGGGCCTCGTCCTCCAGCAGGTAGGGCCAGCGCTGGCGCAGGCGCAGCAGCAGCGCCTCGTCGCTCTCCAGCGCGGCCAAGGCCAGCCGGATCAGATCGTCGAAGTCCACCGCGCCGCGA
>JAJTXO010000088.1 GCA_021463315.1 Caldilineales bacterium
CTTCAGCGGCGTGGAGCGCCGCGATGTCTGGCCCAGCGCTGCGGCCATTGGCATGGCGCCCCTGCCGGTTGGCCAGGCCGCAGTGACACAGTTCCTGCCCCAGGGTCTGTTCCTCGCGGCCGACACCTCCCATGCTGCGGCCTGCTGGCAGTGGATCGGCTTTCTCAGCCAGCAGCCGGCCGCCATGCAGGGGATGCCGGCGCGGGTTTCGGTTCTGGAGTCGCCAGCTTTTGCGGCGCAGGTGGCGGCAGATGTGCTGTCCACCTACCGGGCCCTGGCTGAGTACGCTGATCTGCCGGTGGCGTCTTCGTCGGAGGCAACAGCGCAGCTAGCCTATTTGCACCAGGCCGTGGCGGACATCCTGGACGGCGCTCGTCCCGAGGCGGCGCTGGCCCAGGCGCAGGAACAGGCCACCAGGCACTGACCATGGCGCCATCGTCCAACAGCAAGACTGCCCAGGCAACAACCATATTGAGGATGCATTGAAGAACCGTAATGAAACGGAAGCCCCTGAACGACTATGGATCCGAAAGCCCCTCGCGCGCGGCACGAGGGGCGATTGATTTGTGAGAGGGGGTTGCATTGTCGGTAGTGGCTGCAATAGAAGTCGACTTTCGCGGAGACCGGCATGGGCTTTGGGGCTCTGGGCTGCCGCTTGCCCTCCCGGTTCAACTATGGTAGGATTGGCGAAAAGGTAGCCTCGCGAGATAGCCAGGTCCGGAGACTGGCGATAACGGGAACGGATAGCCCCAACAGCAATTTTCGTCAGGAACCAGCCGATGAAATGCCATCTTCTTCGACTAACGTTGATTGGAGTGTTCGTCGTCCTGCTGGCCGCTTGCGGCGACGATGGCTCCACGCAGGACGAGTCCATTCCCACTGCCATCCCGACTCCCATCGTCCCCGAAACGCCCACCTACGTCGTCCAGCGCGGCGAGGTGGTGCGCCAGATCGAGTTCACCGCCCGGGTGGCGCCCGTTGACGAGGCCCGGCTCTTCTTCCGCAACGACGGCTATGTGCAAACGGTGGCGGTGGCGCGAGGGGACGTCGTTCAGGCCGGCGACGTGCTGGCCGAGCTGGACGTGGCTGCCCTACGGCGTTCGCTGGAACGGGCCAGGCACGACCTGCAGGTGGCCCAGGAGCAGTTGGCCGAGGCCGGGCAGACCCACCAGGACGACCTGACGCGCGCCAGGCTGGCGCTGGAAACTGCCCAAGCCAGGTTGGATGGCGCCGAGACCAGGTTGGCCGATGACTTGGCGCGCGCCCGCGCCAACCTGGCCATCAAGCGCCAGCACCTGGCCAAGGCCCAGGCACAGGGCCCGGCCCCCAAGAAAACCCAGGCCGAGGCCGATCTGGAGCAGGCCCGCATCGAGCTACAGCAGGCCCAGGCCGCCTACGATGCCATCGCCTGGCGCAACGATGTCGGCGCCAGCGCCCAGGCTGCCGCCCTGCAGCAAGCCACCCTGAAGTACGAAAAGGCCCAGGCTGCCTACCAGTTGGCCCTCCAGGAGATCGAAGCCCATCCCTACGACGTCGCCATCCTGCAACAAGAGGTGGCTACTGCCCAACTGGAAGCGCAGCGCCTGGAACAAAGCGAGGTGGACTTCGACCTGCAAGCGGCCGTCGCATTGGCCCAACTGGAGTTGGAGATCCTGGAGCGCGGCCTGGACCCCAAGATTCAGCGTGAGGCGGCTACCGCCCAGTTCGAATTGGATGACCTGGAGGCGCAGTTGGAGGAGGCCCGTATCGTCGCGCCCATAGATGGGGAGGTGGTGTCGCTGGCGGTTGCCCCTGGCCGCGCCGTCGAGGCCTTCAAGCCGGTCATCATCGTGGCCGACCCCAACGGTCTGGAGATCAGCGCCGAGCTAACGGCCGAGCAGATGCGCGAGCTGAGCGAGGGCCAAGAGGTGTTCTTGCTGCCGGCCGACTATCCCGGGCAGGCGCTGACCGGCGTCATCCGTCAACTGCCCTACCCCTACGGCAGCGGCGGCGGCAGCGAAACCCTGGAGAACGCCGACACTGCCACGCGCATCAGTCTGGACTTCGCCAGCCTGCCGGCCGGTGTGGCCCTGGAGACCGGCGACCTGATGCGGGTTAGCGCGGTGCTGGAGCGCAAGCAGGATGTGCTCTGGCTACCGCCGGCCGCGATCCGCACCTTCAGCGGACGTCAGTTCGTCGTCGTCCAGGATGGCGATGTCCAACGCCGGGTGGACGTGGTGTTGGGCAGTCAAAGCGAGCAGCGGGTTGAGATCGTCAGCGGGGTGCAGGAGGGTGACGTGATTATAGGACAATAGCATGAATCTCTGGCGCAACTTGCTCGCACTCATCATGCTGGCCGCACACCGCATCTGGCATCAGCGGGTGTTGATGGGCTGCCTGTTTCTGGGCATGCTGGCAGCCACCTCGCTCAGCGTCAGCATCCCGCTCTACGCCGACGCCGTCCATTTCAGCCTGCTCCAGGAGCAACTGGTGGACGATGAAAACCCACGCCCGCCCTTCGCTTTTCTCTTCCGCTACATCGGCGCCTGGCACGGGCCTCTCGCCTGGGAGGCCTATGGTCCCATCGACGCCTACCTGACCACACAGGCGCCGGACGTCCTGGGCCTGCCCGCGCGTTTGGCCGTGCGCCACGTCAGAACTGACAACTTCCGTCTCTTTCCGGGCGAGGGGGGATCGTCGGATGCCTATGGCCAGCGGGAACCGTTGCTCTGGACCAGCCTGGCCTTCATCAGCGACCTGGAACAGCACATCGACCTGCTGGAGGGCCAGTTTCCCCAGCCCGGCGGCAATGCCTCTGGCCCCATCGACCTGCTGGCCAGCCAGGCGCTGGCCGAGAAGCTGGGCCTCCAGGTCGGCGAACAGTATCTGCTCTTCGACGGCGACAGCGATCTGCAACTGCCGATACGCATCGCCGGCATCTGGCGGCCGCGCGACCCGGCCGAACCATTCTGGTTCTACGCTCCCGACGCCTTCGACGAGATTCTGCTGCTGCCGGAGGAGACCTTTGTTCAGCGGTTGGCGCCGGCGCTCGCCAACCCGGTCTATCAGTCCGTCTGGTATCAGGTATTCGCTGACGAGCAGGTGCGCAGCGACGATGTGCCTGGCCTGCTGGGACGGGTGGCCGCGCTACAGGCCAGAGCCGCCGCCTTGCTGCCCAACATCGGCCTGGACGTCTCCCCGGTGGAGGCGCTACAGACCTACTGGCGCGAGGCCCGCCGGTTGGTCCTCCAGTTGACGATTTTTGCGCTGCCCGTCTTCGCTCTGCTGCTCTACTTTGTGGCGCTCATTGGCGGGCTGGTGGTGCAGCGGCGTCAGAACGAAATCGCGGTGCTGCGCAGCCGAGGGGCCACGCGCTGGCAGGTGGTGAGCATGCATCTGGTGGAGGGGCTGCTGCTAGGCGCCGTCTGCCTGCCGGTCGCGCTGGCGCTGGGCGCCTGGCTGGCCCGGCGTTTGGGCGCCAGCCACACCTTTCTGGACCTGGGCCTGCTAACCCAACCATCGGCGCTCTCGATCGTCTGGTCGTCCACGGCCCTTTTCTTCGCGGTCGCTGCGGTGCTGCTGAGCATTGCCGCCAGCCTGCTGCCCACTCTGGGGGCCTCCCGCCACACTATCGTGATCTACAAACAGGAGGTGGCCCGCTCCTTGCGCCGGCCGGCCTGGCAACGCTTCTATCTCGATTTCGTGCTGCTGCTGCCGGCCCTCTATGGCTATTTCATGCTGCGCCAGCAGGGAACGCTCTTGCCTCTCTCCAGTCTGCGATCCCCGCTCTCTTCCGGCGATCTCTTCCAGAACCCGCTGCTCTTTGTGGCGCCAGTCCTGTTCTGCTTTGCCCTGGCGCTGCTCTTCATTCGCCTCTTCCCTGCGCTGATGAGCTTTCTGGCCTGGCTGGCAGGCCGGCTGCCGGGCGCATGGTTGTTGTTGGCCCTGCGCCACCTGGCCCGCTCTGCGGCTGCCTATACCGGTCCGCTGACCCTGCTGACTCTGACCTTGAGCCTGGCAGCCTTTACCGGCTCCATGGCCCTCACCCTGGACCGCCACCTTACCGAGCAGGTCTACTACCAAATCGGCGCCGACCTGCGCCTGGCAGAGCTGGGAGAAAGCACCGAAGCGCCCCAAGGACCAGGCGTCTCGCAGCAGCCCGCTGCCGCGCCAGAGCAGACCGGCCCCAAGTGGCTCTTTCTGCCCGTCAGCGAGCATCTGGCCGCGCCCGGCGTGCAGGCCGCGGCGCGCGTCGGCGAGTTCACGGCTGTCCCCCGCCTGGGCGACAACCAGAGCGCCGGCGTGGGCCGCCTCCTCGGCGTAGATCGGGTGGACTTCGGCCAGGTTGCCTTCTTCCGCCCGGACTTCGCCGCCGGCCAGCCGCTGGTTGCCCTGATGAACGATCTGGCGACAGGCCCCGATCGTGTGCTGGCCAGCCGCTCCTTTCTCGACCGCCACAGCCTCGCCCCAGGCGACCGGCTGGTGCTCAACGTGCAGGCCTTCGGAGAGCGGGCCGAGATACCCTTCGTGGTGGCCGGCGCGTTCGATCTCTTCCCCTCGACCTATCCCACCGATGGGCCGGTCTTCGTTGCCAACCTGGACTACCTCCACGACCGCCTGGGTGAGGTCGTTCCCTACGAGGTCTGGCTGCGCCTGGCGGAGCAGGCTGATCCCGGCGCGGCGGCGGCGGGCGTTCGCAGCCTGGGCCTGCAGGTGTTAACCGTGCAGGACGCCCGCGGCGAGATCGTCGCCGCGCAGAGCAGGCCGGCGCGCCAGGGCGCCTTCGGCCTCTTGTCGGCCGGCTTTCTGGCTGCCGCCGGTCTGGCCATCCTGGGCTTTCTGGTGTACAGCGTGGTCTCCTTCCAGCGCCGTTTCGTCGAGCTGGGCATGGTGCGGGCGATTGGCCTCTCCGTGGTCCAGATGGCGCTCTTCCTCCTGCTGGAACAAACGACGATCCTGCTGACCGGCGCGCTGGTGGGCACGGCGTTGGGCGTTTGGACCAGCCAGCTCTTCATCCCCTTTCTGCAGATCGGGCCCCAGACGCCGCCTTTCGTGGTGCGCATTGCCTGGAACGAGCTGTGGCTCATCTACGCACTCTTTGCCGCCATGCTGGCGCTGGTCATGGCCGTGTTGGCCATGCTCCTGCTGCGTATGCGCCTGTTCGAGGCGGTCAAGCTGGGGGAAACGGTGTGACCGGCTCCTCTGCTCCCCTGCTCACCTGCGACAACCTGGTCAAGATCTACCAGGTCGCCGGCCTGGAGGTCGTGGCGCTCCAGGGCCTTGATCTGTCCGTGGCCCGGGGCGAGATCCTGGGCATCGTCGGCGCTTCCGGTTCCGGCAAGTCGTCGCTGCTCAACATCCTGGGCGGCCTCGATCGGCCCTCGGCCGGCCACCTGGTCGTCGACGGCCAGGACTTGCTCAAGCTCTCCGACGCCGCGCTGGACCGCTATCGGCGCAGACAGGTCGGGTTCGTCTGGCAACAGCCCGCCCGCAACCTGCTCCCCTATCTCTCCGTGGAGCAGAATCTCGCTCTGCCCATGACAGTGGCTGGTCTGGCCTCTGCAGAGCGCCGGCAACGCGTCCGGGACTTGCTGGAACGGGTGGGGCTGTGGGAGCATCGCACCCACCGGGTGGCCCAGCTCTCCGGCGGGCAGCAGCAGCGAACCGCCATCGCCGTGGCGCTGGCCAACAGCCCGCAACTGCTGCTGGCCGACGAGCCTACCGGCGAGGTCGACTCGGCCACGGCGCAGAGCCTGTTCGACCTTTTGCGCGAGCTGAACCGTAGCGCCGCGCTGACCGTCATCATCGTTTCCCACGATCCCCAACTCACTCGCCAGGTGGACCGGGTCGTGGCGATCCGCGATGGCAAGACCAGCAGCGAACTGGTCAGGGACGCGCCGCCCCAGGCGGTTCAGCCGAGCCAGGCGACGACGCCAACGCCTGTCACTCCGGACTACCGCGAGTACGTGGTGCTCGATGCGGCTGGCCGGCTGCAGGTGCCGCAGGAATACCTGGCACAGTTCGGCATCGGCGACCGGGCAACGCTGGAGGTGACCCGCGACGGCATCATGATCCGGCCCGCGGCCGGCCGGCCAGTTGCCACAGAGCCTCTGCTGCCAGAGCTGGCGGAGGAGGAACCGCCGGCCCCCTCCCGCGGCCGGCTGAACCGATGGTGGAAGGCGCTCACAGGGAGGAGGTCGACATGAGCGAACCGGTCGCCCATCTGGTGCAGGTGCAACAGCTCACGCGCGTCTATCGGGCCGGCGCCCGCCAGGTGCATGCGCTGCAAGGCGTCGATCTGACGGTGGGCCGCGGCGCTTTCGTGGCACTGCGCGGCCGCTCCGGCTCCGGCAAGACAACGCTGCTCAACTGCATCGGCGGGCTGGATACGCCCACGTCGGGCCAGGTGTTCGTCGAGGGACGCAACGTCGCACAGATGTCGGAAGGGGAGCGCACCGCGCTGCGTCGTCACATCGGTTTTGTGTTCCAGTCCTTTGCTCTATTACCCACCTTCTCGGCCTGGGAAAACGTGGACCTGGCGCTGCGCATTGCCGGTGTAGATGGCCGCCAGCGGCGCGCACGGACGGAGGAATGCCTGTCGTCGGTGGGCCTGGCTCGCTGGGCGGACCATCGCCCCTACGAATTGTCGGGCGGCCAGCAGCAGCGGGTGGCGATCGCGCGCGCCCTGGCGTTGCGCCCAGCGCTCATCCTGGCCGACGAGCCCACCGGCGAGCTGGACAGCGCCACCGGCCGCCAGATCATGGCCCTCTTGCGTCGCATTGTAGATGAACGGGGAACCACTGTCCTGATCGCCACCCATGACTTGACCGTCGCCGAGTATGCCACCGCGCTGTACGATCTGCACGATGGGCAGATTGCCGGGCCCTGGCTGTAACGTTGCGCGAGCGGCGGTGTCAAATGGATTTGGCTGCGCTGGGGCCTGGTGGCTTGGGGAAATGAAAGAATTGAACCCTTATGACCCGTTGTGAACCATCGTAGATTAAATCATTTGCATTTTACCTGTTTTAACCCCTTGACAACTCCAGAAATCCATGATAAACTCTTGGCTGTGTCTTTAGTCAGGAGCAACAGGTATGCACAGTAAGTTAACCATCGAAGAGAACGTTGTCTATTCCCGTGAAGAAGCAGCCCAGGTATTGGGCATCAGTCTCAGCACGTTGAAACGATTGATCAGCACCGGCCAGTTGGCAGCCAGCCAGCCTGCCGGTATGCGGCGAATGTTCATCAAAGGTTCGAGCATTCTCGCCATGTTGGATACTACCCGTGTGGAGAATGGCCATTATGCCAGCTAGAAGCAGTCTCAACGCCAGCAGAATACAGTCAGAACCGCGCTATGCGGCAACTGACGCGTTGGGCCTTGGTTGGTCGGGCAAGGGCAATCAGCGCGGTGGCGCGTTCGGCGATAACGCCGGTACACGGCCTGTCACCACACCTGTCTGCCTGACCAATCGCATCCCGTCTCATACCCCTGGAGTGCTTTCTCCATGAAAGCATTGCTGCCTGGGCAGGGCATCCCCTGCTCCCTCAGCATGGCAACCAGGGCGTGAGACCGGCGGCAAGTCTCACGCCCTTTTTGTTGCGCATCGTTCGTCGAGCGGCCATCCAGTCAGTCAGACAGCAGGAACGTCGACTATCGTGGATCTTTAGCCCGTCACGGAGGTGCCATCATGGACATAGGCCAATTGCTGGCCTTCGGCGCAGGGACGTTTTGCCTCGGTATCACATTCACCTTTGGTGTGATCTCCACCCTAGCCGGCCGTCATAGCCGCGCTGACCAGAGCGAAGGGTGCTTCAGCGCCCTGGTCGGTCTGGCGGCCCTGCTGCTGGCAGCCTACTTCTTCATCCTGGCGTTGTAATCGAACCGCCAAAAGGAACTGACCGATGAGCACGCAAGCCATGTTGGAACTGACGGTGCGCCACCAGATGGTCTTCGACTTCCGCGAGGAAGGCTTCGGCGATCTGTGCCTGAAGCTGGACCTGCTGCACGACGCGGCCAGCATGGGCCGGGTCGAGATGATAACCGACCTGCCGCTGGAGGCGCTGCGTGGCTGGCTGCGTGAGATCATCTTCATCGCCCGCGAGACGCTGATCGAGCTGGAAAGCACGCGCGGCGACGCGATCTGGAACTGACGACTTACTAAACACACTGTAAAGATAGTCCTTGCGCACTGTCACCCTGAGGCTCGGCGAAGGGTCTCCCTCTTGCCAGACGGGGATCCTTCGCCAAGCCTCAGGATGACGATGTGCAGGAACTTAATTTCAGTACTTCACGATTGTTGTCTCACGCAAAGGCGCAAAGACCGCAAAGGGCAGAGATTCCTGGCATTTTTGGCGGCTTCGCGTGAGAATCGTGAACTACTGAATCTACCAACCAATCTACCAATCTACCAATCTACCAACCTACCAATCTACCAACCAACCAATCTACCAATCTACCAACCAACCAATCTACCAATCTACCAACCAACCAATCTACCAACCAACCAACCTACCAATCTACCAATCTACCAACCATGATAACCGTCCTTCTTCTCAACACAACCTACGAACCGATTCATGTAGTGCCGCTGCGCCGCGCTGTGACGCTGGTGCTGCAGGAGAAGGTGCATCTGGTGGAGACGTCGGAGCGCAGCGTGCGCTCGCCGTCGCTGACGCTGCCCGAGCCGCTGGTGATCCGGCTGCGCGGCCGGGCTCCTGTCCCCCGCCAGCGCGCCATGCCGGTCAGCCGCAGCGCCATCCTGGCCCGCGATGGCCACACCTGCCAGTACTGCGGCATGACCCTGGCGAACGACTGGCTGACCATCGACCATGTGCTGCCGCAGTCGCGCGGCGGGGGCTGGACCTGGACCAACCTGGTGACGGCCTGCCCGGCCTGCAACACGGCCAAGGCCAACCGCACGCCCGCCGAGGCCGGCATGGCGCTGCTGCGCCAGCCGGGCAAGCCGATCGGCGTGCCGGTCGAGCTGCTGCACAAGGCCCAGGTTCACCCTGCCTGGCGCCATTATCTGTGGACCAGTTGATGCACTGGATGACAGAATCGGCGCATGGTCGGCGTTTATAGGAATAGCTTACCAGGTCGGCTGCGACTACGAGTGGGAACGGGGACTGTCCAGCCGGCAAACAAGACCCTGGCGTAACGCCAGGGTCTTGTGATTCCCACACTGGACGGCCGCGCCTGCGGCTGCTTTGCCAGGAAACGAGATTCGCGCTACAATTAGAACATCAGTGCGACCTCGCCGCCCAAAAGCTCCGCGCGTTTCAATGGCTGGTCCACAAGACGCCGCCAGACTCTACTCGACCTACGCTGGCCTATCGTATTAGCCAACCAGAGATTTGCCACAAAGAGCGCATAGAGCACAAAGGAGCTTCAGCCTTTCTGTGCGCTCTCTGCGTTCTGTGTGGCTGATCTTCTTGCTATTTGTGCAAGAACTCAACTGGTAAGGTCCTTGCGCAACCCCGGAGGTCCCCATGTGCGGACGCTTTACGATATTTGCCGACCCCGATCGGCTGGCCGAGCGCTTCGAGGCCAGCTTGCCAGAGGCTGGTTTGCAGCCGCGCTACAATGCGGCCCCGACCCAGCACCTGCCGGTGATCCTCAACGAAGATCCGCCGGCTATCCAGCTTTTGCAGTGGGGGCTGATCCCCTCCTGGGCCAAGGATCCGGCCATCGGCAGCCGCATGATCAACGCCCGGGCCGAGACGCTGGCCGAGAAGCCCTCCTTCCGCGCGGCCTTCAAGAAGCGGCGCTGTCTGGTGCTGGCCGATGGCTTCTACGAATGGATGAAGACGCCCGACGGCAAACAGCCCATGCGCATCACCCTGGCCTCCGGCGAGCCCTTCGCCATGGCCGGCCTGTGGGAGAGCTGGGGCGCGCCCGACGGCAGCCCCCTGCGCACCTTCACCATCGTCACCGGCCAGCCCAACGCGCTGGTGGCGCCGATCCACGACCGCATGCCGGCGATCCTGCTGCCGGAGCACGAGGCCATCTGGCTGGACAACGCAGCCGAGCCGGCCATCTGGCAGGATATCCTGCGCCCCTACCCAGCCGAGCGGATGACGGCCACTCCGGTCTCGCGGCGGGTCAATTTCGTGGGCAACGACGATGCGGGACTCGTGCTGCCTGAAACGTAATGGGTGTCTCCACTTTGCCTGTACGGCCATGCCGCGTACAATATCGGCGTTGCACTCTGCATCTCATCCTGTCGAAGTCATCGTGAGGAGAAAGACATGAAGAATCCCTGGTTTGGTCTAGGGTTTGAGAACAGGCTGGTCTATGCTGCTCAGATGGGCGACGGCCAGACCCAGCCCCTCGAATCGAACGCGCTGTTCGCCAGCGGCAGATCCGACGAGCCGAAACGCACCGTGCGGGCCGGACGCCGGCGGCCCAGCGGGCCATCGAATGAGCCGCGCGAGCGGGCCGATGCGCCACAGCGTGAGCGACCCGACCAGCCCGCCGCGCCCTCTTCCGGCGGCGGCTACCGGCCGCCGGTGCCCTCGCCATCGGCTGGCGGCGGCGGCCTGCCCGGCGGCGGCCGGATGTCGCCGCTGATGATGGTGCTGGGCGGCGCGGTCTTTCTTTGTCTGGTGGTGGTGATGGCCATCTTCGGCGGCGGCGGCGACGGCGGCGA
>JAJTXO010000880.1 GCA_021463315.1 Caldilineales bacterium
AGCCTTGTTCACCCCCATCACCACCCACCAATCTACCAATCTACCAACCCACCAACCCACCAACCCACCAACCCACCAATCTACCAATCTACCAACCCACCAATCTACCAATCTACCACCCCACCAATCTACCAATCTACCAATCTACCAATCTACCAATCTCCCCCCCCACAAGATCAGTTTGGCTATTCGCCCCAATTCCTCACCCCACACAAGGAGACTCCTATGAAACGACTGATCCTCATCACCATGGTCTTGCTCTTGCTGATGTCGGTTCTGGCCGGCTGCAGGAACAAGGAAACGCCGACTCCGGAGGCCGCGGCTGGCGGCGTGCCGGCTGACGCGATGGCCATTGCCCAGGCGCGCGGACTGACGCCCGACGACATCAACGCCGCGCTCAAGACCTACGTGCCCAGCGGCAAGTGGGACGAGTACTACATGTTCACGTCGGGCGGCCACTCCGGCAACCTGATTGTGATCGGCCTGCCCTCCATGCGCATCCTCAAGAACATCGGCGTCTTCACGCCCGAGGCCTGGCAGGGCTATGGCATCGGCGATCTCGGTTCTGAGGCTGTCTTGGACCAAGGCAACGTCGATGACACCAAGATCCGCATGGGCGATTCCCACCACCCGGCCTTGAGCGAGACCGCCGGCGACTACGACGGCCAGTGGGTCTTCATCAACGACAAGGCCAGCGCGCGCGTGGCGGTCATCGATCTGCGCGACTTCCGCACCAAGCAGATCGTCAAGGACCCCAACATCATCAGCAACCACGGCTCGACCTTCGTCACCCCCAACACCGAGTACGTCATCCAGGGCACCCAGTATTCCACCCCGCTGGGCTGGGACTATGCGCCGATCAGCGAATACAAGGAACAGTATCGCGGCGTGATCACCATGTGGAAATTCGACCGCGAGAAGGGCCGCATCATCCCCGAGGAGTCCTTCAGCATCGAAGTGCCCCCCTACTGGCAGGACCTGTGCGACGCTGGCAAGCTGGTCAGCGAGGGCTGGGGCTTCTGCAACTCCTTCAACACCGAGATGGCCACCGGCGGCAATATGGAGGGCAACCCCCAGTTCGAGGCCGGCGTCAGCCAGCGCGACATGGACTACCTGCACATCTTCAACTGGAAGAAGGCAGAAGAGGTGATCAAGGCGGGCAAGTATGAGGATATCAACGGCATGCGCGTGATCCGCATCCCCACCGCCGTGGAGGAAGGCCTCCTCTACTTCGCTCCAGAGCCCAAGAGCCCGCACGGCGTGGACGTCACGCCCGACGGCAAGTACATGGTGGTGGCCGGCAAGCTCGACCCGCACGTGACCATCTACTCCTTCGACAAGATCCAGAAGGCCATCGCGGACAAGAACTGGACCACCGACGAGTTCGGCATCCCGGTGCTGAACTTCGACGCCGTGATGCAGGCGCAGGTTGAGCTGGGCCTCGGACCGCTCCACACGCAGTTCGACGACAAGGGCAACGCCTACACCAGCCTCTTCCTGGACAGCGCGCTGGCCAAGTGGACGCTGGGCGGCGAAGATCCGGCCGGCTATACGTTGGTCGAAAAGACGCCCGTCCAGTACAACATTGGCCACATCGCCGCCGCCGAGGGTGACACGGTCAGCCCCGACGGGAAGTATCTGGTGGCGCTCAACAAGTGGGCCGTGGATCGCTTCCTGCCGGTAGGTCCGCTGCTGCCGCAGAACCTGCAGTTGATGGATATCGGCGGCGGACCGGTGAAGGTGATCTACGACATGGCTATGGGCGTCGGCGAGCCGCACTATGCCCAGATCATCAAGGCCGACAAGATCAAGGCGGTCGATGTCTACCCCGAGGTCGGCTGGGATCCCATCGAATGGCGCAAGTCGGACTTCGCCACGTTGGCC
>JAJTXO010000881.1 GCA_021463315.1 Caldilineales bacterium
GTGCTCAAGCTGGGTGGTGATGACCACGTGATCCCGATTGGCCGGCAGGCGGAAGGAGAGCTTGTTGATGGCCTCGGTGGTGTTTTTGCCGAAGATCACCGTGTTCGTGCGCAGGTCCGCGCCGACGAAGCGGGCCACGATCTCGTGGGCCTGGTCGTAGGCCACGGTGCAGAGGCGCGACTTGAAGCCGGTGCCGCGATGGACGCTGGCGTAGTAGGGCATCAGGCGCGTCACCGCGTCCATGGCCTCCTGCAAGGCGGGCGTGCTGGCCGCGTTGTCCAGGTTGACATAGGGAACCAGGCTGCCATCCAGCAGCGGCACAAGCTGGTCGTGGCCGACGATCTGCTGGCGAAGGTTGAGGTTGGTGGTGTGGTGCATGGGGCCTCGGGGGGGGAGCTTGGGGAGCTGGGAGGAACGTGGGGGAGCTGGAGGAACTGGGAGGAGCTCGGAGGAACTGGGAGGGGCTTAGGGAGGTGGCGGCGCGATGGGGAAGGGGAGTGGGACGACGACGGCTGGGAGGGCTTTGTCGCCCGATGGCACGGCGAGCCGCGCGCCGGACTCGTGGTGTGGACGGCGGACAAAGCCCAAGGCAATGGGCCGATCCAGGGCGATGCTGTGGACGGCGCTGCTGATCCAGCCTGCTTGCCGCCCCTCGGCCATGATCTTCGCCCCCGGCGCCGCCAGCTCCTCCAGCAACAGCCCCATCAGGTGCGTGGTCACCTTGTCGTAGGTGATCTGGCGGGCGATGATCTCCTGGCCGGTGTAGCAGCCTTTGCGCTCGTTGCAGAAACGGGCCAGGCCGGCCTCCAGCGGGTTGACCTGCTCGGTCAGTTCGCTGCCGGGCGCGGGCACGCCGGCCTCGACGCGCAGGACGTGGTAGGCGTCGTCCGGCAACGCGACCGCGCCGCCCCGCAGCAGCGCGCTCTTCACTGCCAGCGCGGCCGGCGCGGGGATCAACAGGGTGTAGCCCGCGCTGCCCAGCCCTTCGTGGCGTTGCACGGTGACATCGACGCCCGCGATGGGCAGGGTGCGCCAGCCGAACAGCGGCAGATCGGCCACGTCGCCGGCCAGCTCGCTCAGCAGATCGGCCGCCTGCGGCCCCAGCAGGTTGAACTGGGCCAGCGCGCCGCCGCGGCCCTCCACAGCGACCTGGTCGTTGAAGAAGATCTGGGTGCGTAGGGTGTTGAAGATGGCCGGCCCCTGGCCCGGCCCAGCCAGCAGCAACAGGCCAGTGGGCATGGCCAGCACGGTCAGCACGGCCTGGATGCGCGCCGTGGGGGAGGTGAGCACCGTTACCGTGCCCTGGCCAGGCAGCAGGCGCATGTCGTTGGTGCTGATGCGCTGCAAAAAGGCGCTGCGGTCGTCGCCGCCCAGCCAGAGCCGCGCGTGGTCTCCCTCGTCGCGCAGCGCCGCGCCTGTGCGTCCTGCCCAGTAGCCGGCGGATATGGGTGTCTGTTCTGAAGCCACGGATGATCCTCTGTATCGCGTAAGTGTACTCTCGAAGGCTCGCGCCGGATCCATGATCTGGCGCCTGGCAACGTCCGCAAGTATACCACAACGCCCCCCCAGTCCCAAGCGCGCGGCGCGGCGGCGCCTGTGGTTGAAACCGCAGGCTGACACCCGGAAAGCATGCTAAAGCAAGCTGTGGTGCCTGACTGAGCTTGCTTCAGCATGCTTTTGCGCAGCATGCCAGACGCCGAATTCATTCGGCGGCGGCGCCACGGCGCCTGCGTTTGAAACCGCAGGCTGGCACCCGCAAAGCATGCTAAAGCAAGCTGTGGTGCATGCCTGAGCTTGCTTCAGCATGCTTTTGCGCAGCATTGCCAGACGCCGAATTCATTCGGCGGCGGCGCCACGGCGCCTGCGTTTGAAACCGCAGG
>JAJTXO010000882.1 GCA_021463315.1 Caldilineales bacterium
CGGGGTCGAGACTTCCGAAGTCTGCGCAGGTTTGTTCAAAACGAGCTCACAGTCCATAAGACTTCGGAAGTCTTCCCCAATCTATTGAGATGATACGCCGGGGCTTGTTAAAACTCCCCAATATCCCCCAACCGGACTCGCTCGATCAACAGCAGCCCGGCCAGGCAGATCAGCATCAGCAGGGTGCTCATGGCCAGCGCCTGGCCGTAGTTGCTCAGGCCTGGCTGGCTGAGGCCGCGGTAGATCACCACCGACATGGTGGGAAAGCGGGGCTGGTAGAGCAGCAGGGTGGCGCCGAACTCGCCCAGGCTGATGGTGAAGGCGAAGACGGCCGCCACCAGCACCGCCCGGCCGATGATGGGCAGGTCGATCTCGCGCAGGGTGCGGCCGGGGGATGCCCCCAGCACGGCCGCGCTTTCCCGCAGCCGCGGGTTCAGCCCGCGCAGCGCGGGCAGGATCGAGCGCACCACGAAGGGCATGGCGATCAAGGTGTAGGCCAGCGGAATCAGCGCGGGGGAGGTGCGCAGGTTGAGCGGCGGCTCATCCAGGGCGACAATGTAGCCAAAGGCCAGCGTCACCGCGGAGGTGCCCAGCGGCAGCAGGAAGATCGGATCCAGCCAGCGGGCCAGCCGGCTCGATCGGCCGGCCGGGGCCCTGCCAGCCAGCAGATAGGCCGCCAACAGTCCCAGCGCCAGGGAAAGGGCCACGGCTGCCAGGCTGAAGAGCAGCGAGTTGCCGATGGCCTGCACCGGCGGCACGAAGAAGACGCTCTGGGTGGCGCTGCTTCCCAGAGCGCGATAGTAGCGCAGCGTGGGTCCGCCCGCGCCCAGCGTCACCGAACGCACGGCCAGCGCCAGCAGCGGCGACAACAGGACGACGATCAGCAGGCTGTTGACGCCGCCCACGGCCAGCCACTCCCGCCAGGAGGCCGGCCGGCGCACGGTCATCGACTGGGGGCGCAGGTTGAGCGGCAGCGAGGCGCGCGCTTGCAGGCGAGTGTAAACCGCCATCACAACGAAGGTGATGACGAGCTGCGCCAGCGCCAACAGCGCGCCCAGCGGCAGGTTGAAGTAGTTGACCATCTGGCGATAGATCTCTACCTCCAGCGTGGCAAAGGCGGGGCCGCCCAGGATCAACACCACGCCAAAGCTGGTGAAACAGAAGAGGAAGACCAGCAGGCTGGCGGCCGCGATGGCCGGCATCAGCAGCGGCAAAGTCACCTCCCAGGTGCGACGCCAGCGCGACGCGCCCAGCACCGCGGCCGCTTCGCCCAGCCGGGGGTCCAGGTTGCTCCAGATGCCGCCGACGATGCGCACCACCACGGCCGCGTTGTAGAAGGCGTGGGCCAGCAGGATGATCCAGATGGTGTTGAGCAGCCGGATGGGGGGCTGCGCCAGGTCGAAAGCGGCCATCAGCCAGTCGTTGAGCACGCCGCGCGGGCCCAGCAGGGTCACGAAGGCTGCGCCGACCACCACGGTGGGCAGCACGAAGGGGATCGTGGTCAGCGCCCGCAGCAGCCCCTTGGCGGGAAAATCGTAGCGGGCATAGACGTAGGCGGCCGGCAGGCCGATCAGCAGGGTGAGCGCGGTGGAGGCCGCGGCCTGCCACAGGGTGAACCACAGCACCTGGGCCAGATAGGCGCGCGACGCCAACGCCTGCACGCCGCTGAGGTCCAACCGCCCCTCCGGCGCCAGGCTCAGGCTCAGAATGCTGAGCAGCGGATAGAAGTAGAAGAGTGCCAGAAAAAGCAGCGGCAGCGCATAGAGCAGCCGCCATGCCGGATGAAATCGCACAAGGAACCTGCTTTGGGGAATGATGAAGGATGAACGCTGAAGGATGAATCCGGAGTCCGGACTCCGGATTCATCCTTCAGCGTT
>JAJTXO010000883.1 GCA_021463315.1 Caldilineales bacterium
TGAGCATTAATGTCCAACAACTGCGGGCAGTCGGTCGTGTCTCTGACCCGGAGACGCAGGAACTGCTGAACCGCCTGGCCGCTGTCCGCGCGTCGCGCCGGCCGCTCTGCCTGACCGCCGGCGAATTCGACGACATCCTGCGCTGGAAATTGAAGTCACAGTATGGCCGACAGGAAGTGCGACGTCAGGCCAATACCCCAGACGTCATTGAGGCTGTCACCGGCGCGGCGTTTTCCATCGCACATCCCGATTTCGACTACGAAATGGAGTTGCGGGTTGGTATCCTCTGTGCCTTGAGGGGCGTTGCAGTGCCGGTGGCATCTGCGATTCTGGCGCTGGTCTTTCCTGAGGACTACGGCGTGATCGACTTTCGCGTCTGGCGCCAGGTCTTTGGTCAGGGGGGCAGCAGCTTTGCGATTTCAGACTACAAGCGTTACCTGAGTGCGATCCGACCACTGGCGCAGGAGCTTGATTGGACAGTCCAGGAAGTCGATCTGGCAATCTGGGAACTGGACAGGCAAATGCAGCGGTGACTAGTTCGCGTTCTGCCTCTACCGTCTGATGTACCGCTGACAATCGCTACCGCAGGCGCGGGGCACTTGGGCATTTACTGTGAGATGGTCGTGGCGCTGAGAGCAACTTGACCGGCCAACCCAAGCCGAAGAAGTTCAACTTCTCCGAAGAAGTTGAACTTCTGGACCTGCCATGCGCGCCAACGCCGCCATCGCATGGACCGAGTCGACCTGGAACCCGCTGACCGGCTGCACCAAGATCAGCCTTGGGTGTCGGCCGTGTTAGCATCATTTTCGCACCAGCGCCGAAAGTAGCATAAGCATACAGATCCACACTGGAGAACTCGTCTTTGACCCACAAGCTCTTCTGCTACGTCGATGAAACCGGCCAGGATACACAGGGCCGGTTGTTCGTTGTCGCCGTCGTCGTCACCGAGAGCGAACGGGATGAGTTGCGCCAGCAGTGTAGCGCAATTGAGTTAGAGTCTGGCAAGGGACAGCGTAAATGGGTCAAGAGCAAACAGGACCGCCGGCTGGCCTACATGCGACAAGTCGTCAAAATCCCCGCTCTGCATGGAAGGCTCTGCTTTTCGGCGTCTTACGACCACGCAAACTACTTGGAAGAGACGGTGCGGGCGATTGCAGGATCACTTCGCCTCGCGGAGAACGCCGAATTTCAGGCCACCGTCCTGATCGATGGCTTGCCACGCAGCGAAGAACGCAAGGTCGGGCTACAGCTACGTCGTTTGGGCGTTCCCGTGAAGAAGGTAAGGGGTGCAAGTGATGAGACCGACGCCCTGATCCGTTTGGCTGATGCCGTGTGCGGATTCGTCCGCGCCGCTCTGGAGGGTCAATCTGACATGCGCACTCTGTTTGACGAGCAAGTGCGTCTATGTGTGGTGCGCGAGGTGGGCAGAAAATGAAAATGCCCCCGTGGATAGGGGGCACGGCCTAGCCCTGCATCAGGGCACCCACCAAACGGGCAGTATTCGGCCGCTCTTTTCAGCTGCAGTTTACTCTTCTTCAACGGTTTGGTCAAGTGCAATGTGGCCTTGGAAAAGAAATTCACCCCGCTGCAGCCAGGTCCGGTTACCGGACGCGCGACGTGAAGCCGGCTTTGACATGCAGTGGAGTGACTTATCTGATGACAGCCTGGCACAAGGGCTTCCGTTTTTCAAGATCTGATTTTCCGCAACCGAACATGCCAATCAAGACCTCTGACCCAAATCGCGGCGAGCTGCTGGTCGCCATCATGAACACCCCCAACGACTTCGAGATCCTCAAGTCGCAGGGCTGGTATCGCGTTCCTGTGGACACGGCGCCGAAGCGCTGGCCGCCGCAGTGGATCGCCTTCTACCAGACCAA
>JAJTXO010000884.1 GCA_021463315.1 Caldilineales bacterium
TTCTCACGCAAAGCCGTCAAAAACGCCAGGAATCTCTGCCCTTTGCGCTCTTTGCGCCTTTGCGTGAGACAACAATCGTCAAGTACTGATTACCTATTCGCCGAGAACTGCCCACCCTATGTCCGACGCCGCCACCAACAGTGTTGCCATGCAGCGCTACGCTGCTGAACTATTTCGTCTGCAAGAGGAAAACCCGCTGGTTCCCCTGTCGCTGTTGAGCGATGTGATCGGCGCCTCGCCCCAGGCCGTTTCCCAGATGATGCGCCGCATGAGCCAGCGCGCGCTGCTGGTCCATGAACCCTATCGCGGCGTTCGCCTGACCGAGGAGGGCCAGCGCATCGCCATGCCCGCCCTGCGCCGCCACCGGCTGACCGAGGTCTTTCTGGTGCGCATCATGGGCTACGACTGGGCAGCCGCGCACGAGCTGGCCGACACCTTCGAACAGGGGCTCAACGACGAACTGGAGCAGCGCATCGACGAGCTGACCGGCTTCCCCACCCGCTGTCCCCACGGCGAGCCGATTCCCTCCAAGGATGGGGTGATGCCGGTCGTGAGCGACCAGCCGTTGATCGAAGTCCCCTCCGGCTCAGACTGTGTTATCAGCCGGGTGCAGACCCACGACTTCGACAAGCTGCGCTACATCGCCAAGCTGGGGCTGGTGCCGGGCGAGGCCTTTCATCTCTTCAGTTGCGCGCCCTTCAAGGGGCCGCTGCGCCTCAAGGCCGGCCGCCACGACCATGTCATCGGCTACGAGCTGGCCAAGTCCTTTCGAGTCGAGGTGGCCAGCGTCGGCACAGGCAACAAAACCAAGCCCTGATCGGGTAGGCCAGCAGACTCCCGGCGAGGTCGGCTGAGCTGACGCACAGGCCTACGCCGGGGCAAGCTGCGTCATGGGAATAGCCCGGTAATACGCTTCGCCGTTCTCGTCGCGCACCTGGACCAGCCGGCGCAGATGTTCCGGCCCCTCGACGCGGTCGATGAACAGCACCCCGTTGATGTGGTCGATCTCGTGCTGAAAGGCGCGGGCCAGCCAGTCATGGGCCTCCAGCTTCTGCGCCTTGCCGTGGCGGTCCTGGCCCTTGACCACGATGCGCTCGGCGCGCCAGACATCGCCGACGATGTTGGGGATCGACAGGCAGCCCTCTTCCCCCTCGACCTGCACGTTGCTCTCGAAGACGATCTCGGGGTTGACGAACTCGAACAGCTTGCCGCTCTGCGGATCCTCGTCGTCTTCCTGCAGCTCGACCACGATGACTCGCTCCTGCACGCCGATCTGCGGCGCGGCCAGGCCGATGCCCGGGGCCTCGCGCATGGTCTCCACCATGTCGTCGAGCAACTTGTGCAACGTTTTATCGAATCTTTTGACCTTGCGCGCTTCCTTGCGCAACACGTCATCGCCAATCAGTTTGATCTCTCGCTTTGCCATTACGCCGATCTCCAAATCGTCGGGCGAACCGGTTTGCGCCGAAGGATAGGTGCGCCGCCAGCGTTTTCCAACGCCGATTGTTGTCTCACGCAAAGGCGCAAAGAGCGCAAAGGCCAGAGATTCTTGGCATTCTTGGCGACTTTGCGTGAGAATCGTGAACTACTGAGTATCAGCACTTCACGATTGTTGTCTCACGCAAAGGCGCAAAGAGCGCAAAGGCCGGAGATTCTTGGCATTCTTGGCGACTTTGCGTGAGAATCGTGAACTACTGAGTATGGGCACTTCACGATTGTTGTCTCACGCAAAGGCGCAAAGAGCGCAAAGGCCAGAGATTCTTGGCATTCATGGCGGCTTTGCGTGGGAATCGTGAACTACTGAGTATCAGCACTTCACGATTGTTGTCTCACGCAAAGGCGCAAAGAGCGCAAAGGCCAGAGATT
>JAJTXO010000885.1 GCA_021463315.1 Caldilineales bacterium
ATCACGGATTGTCACAGATTACACGGATTACACGGAGGCGGAGCGGCCGCACCGGACACCGTCTGAATCACGGATTGTCACAGATTACACGGATTACACGGAGGCGGAGCGGCCGCACCGGACACCGTCTGAATCACGGATTGTCACGGATTACACGGATTACACGGAGCCGGAGCGGCCGCACCGGACACCGTCTGAATCACGGATTGTCACGGATTGGTGGATTACACGGAGCCGGAGCGGCCGCACCGGACATCGTTCATCGTTCACCATTCACCAATTCCCCATTCACCAATTCACCAATTCACCATTCCCCATTCACCATTCACCGATCACCGATCACCGTTCACCGATCACCGCTCACCGGTCCACCCAGCGCTGGCTTGCCTTCCTCGCGATTGCTGTAGACGCGCGAGGTGGTGTAGGCCATGTCGATGGCCGGCTCAGCCTCGAAGGCTTGCAGCACATCCTCCCAGATGATCATTTCCATCTCGCGCGGACCGCGGATCTCGCTCAGAAAGCGCATGGTCAGTTCGACGCCATGATCGACCGCGCGGGTGAACACCCGCGGATCGAAGGAGGCATCCGCCAGCATATACCTGGTGAGCGACGCCTGGGCCTGGGCCTGGGCCAGCGGCGTCAGATCTGCGCAGCGACGAACGACGATCTCCTCCAGCACCTGCTTGGCGCGCCGCCAATCGCTCTCGTAGGTCACCACCACTGCGATCTCGCGCCAGATATAGTCGAACACCAGGTTCTCGTTGACCAAGGGATTGGTGAAGACGAACTTGTTGGGGATCATCACCACCCGGCCGGTGCTTTGGCGCACGCCGCCCACGACATCGCCGATCTGCATCAGGCTGAAGACGAAGGGGCTGATATCGACCACATCCCCGCGCTGGTCGGCGATGGCGATGCGGTCGCCGACCTTGAAGGGCTGCCGGCTGCCGATGTAGAGCCAGCCGCCCAGATCGACGATGGGATCGCGCAGGGCGATGGCCAGGCCGGCCGTCACCAACGCAACCATCGTGGCCAGGCCAGAGATCCCCTTCAGCCAGATGGCAGCCACGATGACAGCGAACAGGCCCCAGACGAGGGTGCGCAGCGTCTTGTTCCAGCGGTAGCGCCGGGTCGGGTCAGCGACCCGCTGGTCGATCAGGCTTCCGACCGCGCGCCGCAAGAGCAGCATCCCAGCCAGAGCGGCCAGCGACCAGAAGACATTGGAAAAGATCGTGCCGCTGCCCGTCCTGCTGAAATAGGTCTCCAGCTCGGCAATGATATCCTGTGGGTTCAAGACAGACTATTACCTCTACGGAGAATGATGAATGATGAACGATGAATGATGAATCCGGAGTCCGGAGTCCGGATTCATCATTCATCGTTCATCATTCATCATTCATCATTCATCATTCATCGTTCACTGCGCCAGCGGCGGGATCGACACGGTCAGGCGGAAGAGCGTCGGCTCGGTGGCGCCGGACAGGCCGATGTAGTAGTCCTGCGTGGCGGGCAGTTGGCCCTGCCATTCGGTTGCGCCGGCGTGGTCGCTGAGCAGCACCGTGCCGTCCGCGCCCCAGACCGCCAACACCACATCGTTGTTGGGCGAGGCGACGCTGACGGTCATGGTCTGACCCTCGCTGGCGGCCAGCACATACTGCCGCACCTGGCCCGCGCCCAGGTTGCCAGGCACCGAGGCCGACACGCCGCCAGCCGCGAAGCGGATGCGCACGGCTGGCTCCTGGCTCTCCTGGGCTGCCGGCGCAGGCAGCGCGGGCTGAGCCGCGGCGGCCGCGCTGAACAGCGCGTCGTCGGGCGCCAGCTCGGCCGCGCGCGTCACGTCCAGAATCACCTGCGGGCTGGCCGG
>JAJTXO010000886.1 GCA_021463315.1 Caldilineales bacterium
ACTCCCACTCAATGGTTCCCGGCGGCTTGGAGGTGATGTCGTAGACGACGCGGTTGACGCCGGCCACCTCGTTGACGATGCGGTTGCTGATGCGCGCCAGCAGCTCATAGGGCAACCGCGCCCAATCGGCCGTCATGAAGTCGTCGGTGGTCACCGCGCGCAGCGCCACCACATCGGCGTAGGTGCGGTTGTCCCCCATCACCCCTACACTTTTGACCGGCAGCAGCACGGCAAAGACCTGCGAAGTGGCGCGATAGAGCCCGGCCGCGGCCAGCTCGGCCAGCAGGATGACGTCAGCCTGGCGCAGCGTCTCCAGGCGCTGCCACGTCACCTCGCCCAGCACGCGGATGGCCAGTCCTGGGCCAGGGAAGGGATGACGCCAGACGATCTCCGGCGGCAGCCCCAGCGCCTCGCCCACCGCGCGCGCCTCGTCCTTGAACAGCAGACGCAGCGGCTCGATCAGTTGAAAGGTCATGTCCTCGGGCAGGCCGCCCACGTTGTGGTGGGTCTTGATGGTGCGCGCGGCCTTTTCGCGGCCGCCGCTGGCGCTCTCGATCACGTCGGGATAGAGCGTGCCCTGAGCCAGGTAGCCGATGGATGCCGCTGAGCGGGGGTCGGGGCTCGGAGAGCGGTGCGCGGACGCGGCCCACTGGGCGGCGATGCGGGCGGCCTCCTCCTCGAAGACGCGGATGAAGCGGTGGCCGATCCGTTTGCGCTTGATTTCAGGATCGACGATCCCTTCCAGGTCAGCCAGAAAGGCCTCCGCGGCGTTGACGGCCACCAGCGGCATCTGCATGGCGCGCTGGAAGGTGTCGATAACCTGCTCAGCCTCCCCCTGGCGCAGTAGGCCATGGTCCACGAAGAGGCAGGTGAGCTGGTCGCCGATGGCCCGATGCAGCAGCGCGGCCACCACCGACGAGTCGACGCCGCCCGACAGGCCGCACAGCACCCGCTCTTGCCCCACCTGAGCGCGCAGCGCGACGATGGTTTCGTCGACGAAGTTGGCTGGGGTCCAGTCCGCGGCCGCGCCGCAGACCTCCACGGCAAAGGCGCGCAGCAGGGCCGCGCCCTGGGGGGTGTGCGTCACCTCGGGATGGAACTGCAGGCCGTAGTAGCCGCGGCCAGGATCGCCCATCGCGGCATAGGGGGAGTTGGCCGACCGGGCCAGCGGCTGCCAGCCCGCCGGCAACTGCTCGATGCGGTCGCCATGGCTCATCCAGACCACCCCGCCGGTCGCGTAGCCGTGGGTTGAGTAGCCGTGGGTTGAGTAGCCGTGGGTTGAGTAGCCGTCTGCGGCGTATCGAGACCCGTCTGCGCCGTATCGAGACCCCGACTCGCCGGTCGCAAACAACGGGTTGTCCACGTCCAGCAGCTCGATCTCGGCCGGGCCGTACTCGCGGACTTGAGCCGGCGCCACGCGGCCGCCCAGGTTGTGCGCCAGGAGCTGCATGCCGTAGCAGATGCCAAGCACCGGCAGGCCGGACTCCAGCACATAGGCTGGCAGGGTGGGCGCGCCCGGCTCGTAGACGCTGGCCGGCCCGCCGCTGAGGATGAAGCCCTTGACCGTCTTGCTGGCCAGCGCCTGCTCGGCCGGCGCATCCCAATGCACCAGCTCGGCGTAGACCTGTTGCTCCCGCACCCGGCGGGCGATCAACTGGGCGTACTGCGAGCCGAAATCCAGAACGATGATGGTGTCGTGAGGCATGGTACAAATGATGAACGATGAAGGATGAAGGATGAAGGATGAAGGATGAACGATGAAGGATGGTAACTATTCAGGCTTTCTAACACAACGCTAGCAGTTGGCTAACGCAGATCAAACAAAGCTGTGGTATCGTAGGACACATGACATCAACGCCGCT
>JAJTXO010000887.1 GCA_021463315.1 Caldilineales bacterium
GGTGGGATCATGTCGCTGTATCATGCATCGAGTCGGTCATGGGTCGCTGGTCTCCTGATGGCTGCCAGCGCCTCTTTGCTGTTCCTCGGCCCGAGCATTGCCCTCGGCGCGCCTGGCCGCGGCCGCGCCAGCCAGCCCTTCCCCGCCGGCATCAGTCTCAACGAGTTCATGCCGCTGCCTGCCTCCGATTGGAACGACGACGGGGTGGCCAATCAGGGCGATGAGTACATCGAGCTCTACAACGCCAATCCCTTCGACGTAGACATCAGCGGGTGGATGATCGACGATGTGGCCGGCAGCGGATCATCGCCCTACGTTCTGCCGTCGGGCACGGTGCTGCGAGCCCAGCGCCACCTGCTGCTGTTCGCCGCCGAGACCGGCATCGACCTGGCCGATGGGGAGGAGGGCGACGAACTGCGGCTGATGACGCCCGACGGCGCGCTGGTAGAGAGCTATGGCTACGTCGAGGCCACTCCCGATGGCGCGTACAGCAAGAGCGTCGATGGCGGCGGCGCATGGACCACCGGCTATCCACCTTCGCCGGGGGCTGCCAATCTGCCGCCCGCGCCAGCCACAGCCACCCCCACCAGCACAGCGACCTTCACGCCATCCGCCACGTCCACCCCCACAGCAACGCCCACGCCGGTTGCGCCGATGGTCAGCCTGAACGAGTTCATGCCCAACCCGGCCGCGGACTGGAACGGCGACGGCATCCTGGGCGACGAAAACGACGAGTATATCGAGCTCTACAACGCCAACCCCTTCGCGGTGGATCTCAGCGGCTGGAAGCTGGACGATGTGGCCGGCAGCTCCGCGCCCTACACGCTGCCGGCCGGCACAATCTTGGCCGCGCACGGCTTCGGGGTGTTCTGGAGCCGGGACACGCACATCGCCCTGAACAACAGCGGCGGCGACAGCGTGCGGCTGCTGCGGCCCGACGGCGTGGAGGTGGAGAGCCACCCCTACACCGCCGCGCCGGCCGATGGAGCCTACAGCAAGACCGTGGATGGCGGCGACCAGTGGACGCAGAGCTATCCGCCCTCGCCCGGCGCCTCCAACCAGCCCGGCCCAACGCCCACGCCTACTCCCACCTCGCCCCCCTACCCCACCGGCATCAGCCTGAACGAGTTCATGCCCAACCCAGCCGCGGACTGGAACGACGACGGCATCCTGAGCGACGAGAACGACGAGTACATCGAGCTGTACAACGCCAACGCCTTCGACGTGGACATCAGCGGCTGGAAGCTGGACGATGCGGCCGGCGGCGGAACGGCGCCCTACACGCTGCCGGCCGGCACGCTGCTGCGGGCGCAGCGCTATCTGGTGCTGTTCAGCGCCGAGACCGGCATCGGCCTGAACAACAGCGGCGGCGACTGGGTGCGTCTGTTGACGCCCGACGGTGTGGAGGTGGAGAGCCACGCCTACACGGCCGCGCCGGCCGACGGGGCCTACAGCAAGACCATGGACGGCGGCGACCAGTGGACGCAGAGCTATCCGCCCTCGCCCGGCGCATCCAACCAGCCGCCGGCCTGGACGGCAACGCCGACGTCCACAGCCACCGCGACCAGAACGCCATCCCCCACACCCACAGCCACGCCCGGCGCGCCTCCGACGCCCTACCCCGACGGCGTCAGCCTGAACGAGTTCATGCCTAACCCGACCACAGACTGGAACGACGATGGCATCCTGGGCGACGAGAACGACGAGTACATCGAGCTCTACAACGCCAACGCCTTCGATGTGGATATCAGCGGCTGGCGGGTGGACGATGTGGCCGGCGGTGGGTCGGCGCCCTATACGCTACCAGCGGGGACAACGCTGCCGGCTGGCGGCTTCCTGGCGCTGTGG
>JAJTXO010000888.1 GCA_021463315.1 Caldilineales bacterium
ATGTCGGTCATCTCGGCGCTGGCCGAACATGGCGACCTGGTGGACGAAGTGGGCCACGCTGCGGTGGCTGAGGCCGTCCGCGCAGGAATCGCCGGCCGCTTCCAGGTCTTGCGTACCGAAGTCGGCTACACCACCATGGCCCTGCGCGACATCTTGTTCGGGCAGTTGGAGCTGTGGCTGGCCCAGCGCGGCATCGACTTCCGCTTCCCCAGCGCGGCCGAGGCGCCCAACAGCAAGGACCCCATCATCGCCATGATGCAGCGCTTCGGCGAGCGCTACCCAGACCAGGGATTGCTGCTGGTGGTGGACGAGCTGCTGGACTACCTCCGCAGCCGCCGGGAACACGAGCTGATCCTGGACCTCAATTTCCTGCGCGAGTTGGGCGAGGTGTGCCGGCTGACCCGCTTCCGCTTCGTCGGCGGCGTGCAGGAGGCGCTGTTCGACAGCCCGCGCTTCCAATTCGTGGCCGACACCCTGCGCCGGGCGCGCGACCGCTTCGAGCAGGTGCGCATCACCCGCACCGACGTGGCCTACGTGGTGGCCGAGCGCCTGCTGCGCAAGACCCCGGAACAGCGGGGCTGGATCCACCGCTACCTGGAGCGCTTCGCCCCACTCTACCCCCTCATGGCCGAGCGCCTGGAGGATTTCGTCCGTCTGTTCCCCATCCATCCGGCCTACCTGGATGTCTTCGAGCGCATCACCCTGGTGGAGAAGCGCGAGGCGCTGCGCACGCTGAGCCGGGCCATCGCCAGCCGCCTAGATCAGCCCGTGCCCGACGACCAGCCGGGCCTGCTCAGCTACGACGACTACTGGCAGGTCTTGCAGCAGGACCCCACCCTGCGTGGCGTGCCGGAGATCCGCGAGGTGGTGGACAAGAGCCAGGTGCTGGAGGAGCGCATCCGCACCGCCTACACGCGGCCGGCCTACCGTCCGCTGGCGCTGCGCCTGATCCACGGCCTGAGCGTGCTGCGGCTGACCACCGGCGATGTCTACGCGCCGCTGGGCGCTACGCCGCAGGAGCTGCGCGACGGGCTGTGCCTCTACATCGCCCTGCCGGAGCCTGATCCTGACTTCTTGCTCAGCACCGTGGAGGTGGCCCTCAAGGAGATCATCCGCACGGCGAGCGGCCAGTTCATCTCCGCCAACGCCGAGAACGGCCAGTACTACCTGGACCTGAAGAAGGACATCGACTACGATGCGCTGATCGCCGAGAAGGCGCGCGGCCTGGGGCCTGACCAACTGGACCGCTACTATTTCGAGGCGCTGAAGCGGGTGCTGGAGCGCTCCGACAGCGTCTACGTGCCCGGCTATCGCATCTGGTCGCACGAGGCGGCTTGGCCCGGCCACGGCGTCACCCGGCCCGGCTATCTGTTCTTTGGGGCGCCCAATGAGCGCTCCACGGCCCAGCCGCCGCGCGATTTCTACCTCTACTTCATCCAGCCCTACGAGCCGCCGGCCTTCGAGGATCGCCAGCAGCCGGACGAGGTCTTCTTCCGCCTGACGGGCCGCGACGATGCCTTCGAACAGGCTTTGCAGACCTTTGCCGGCGCGCAGGAGATGGCCGTGGTGTCCAGCGGCGAGCACAAGCAGGCCTACCTGCGCAAGGGGGACGAGGCGGTGCATGCCTTGCAGCGCTGGCTGCGCCAGCACATGCCGGGCAAGATGACTGTGACCCACGAGGGCACAGCCAAGCCACTGGCCGAGTGGAGCCGCGAAGCCCCCGGCCCGCGCGGCGAGCTGTCGATCCTGGAGCTGGTCAACGCCGTGGCCAGCGGCCGCCTGGCCGGCCACTTCGACGACCGCTCCCCCGACTACCCCGCGTTTCGCGGCCTGCGCGAGCCGATTA
>JAJTXO010000889.1 GCA_021463315.1 Caldilineales bacterium
GCCGGCATCCCTGTCATGGGCCACATCGGCCTTACCCCGCAAAGCGTCGCCCAGTTCGGCGGCTTCATCCCCCAGGGCAAGACCGCGGCCGCGGCCCGGCGGCTGATCGAGGACGCGCAGATCCTGCAGGAGGCCGGCTGCTTCAGCATCGTCCTCGAAGCGGTGCCCGCGCAGCTCGCCGAGCTGATCTCGCAACAGCTTGAGATCCCCACCATCGGCATCGGCGCGGGCCTGGGCTGCGACGGCCAGGTGCTGGTGATCCACGACCTGCTGGGGCTCTTCGATCGCTTCACCCCCAAGTTCGTCAAGCAGTACCGCACCCTGCACCGCGACATCGTCGCGGCGCTGGGCGAGTACAAGGCCGAGGTCGACAGTCGCGCCTTTCCTGCTGTCGAGCATTCGATCTTCATGGACGAGGCAGAGTGGGAGGCGGTGATAGAGCACGTGACCCGTCATGCGTAATGCGTAACCCGGAATGGTGCGATGGGTTTTTGGGTTGCGGGTTGCTGGGCTTGAGGAGTAATGCGTAACCCGTAATGCGTAACCCGTAACCCGGATTGGCGCGGTGGGTTTTTGGGTTGCGGGTTGCTGGGCTTGAGGAGTAATGCGTAATGCGTAACTCGTAATGCGTAACCCGTAACCCGGATTGGCGCGGTGGGTTTCCGGTTCCGGGTTCCGGGTTCCGAGTTACGAGTTACGGGTTACGGGTTACGGGTTACGAGTTACGAGTTACGAGTTACGAGTTACGGGTTACGAGTTACGAGTTACGAGTTACAGACCTTTGCTATGATCACACCTCCTTCTCTTCTCCTCCTCGGCACTGGCGCGCTGGCCAGCTTGTTTGCGGCGCGGCTGGCCGCGGCCGGCGTGGATGTGACCATGCTGGGCACGTGGCCAGATGGGCTGGCCGCGCTGCGCAGGGATGGCGTGCGGCTGGTGGAGGCGGACGGCAGCCAGCAGGCCTGGCCTGTGCGCGTCGCGGCCGATCCAGCCGAGTGCCGCGGCCTTCCCTTCGCGCTGGTGCTGGTCAAGGCCTGGCAGACGGAGCGGGCCGGCCAGCAACTGGCGACCTGTCTGCCGGCCGATGGGCTGGCGCTGACCTTGCAAAACGGCTGGGGCAACCGCGAGGCGCTGGAGCTGGCGCTGGGGCCCCAGCGGGTCAGCCTGGGCATAACCACGCTGGGCGCGACGCTGCTGGCGCCTGGTGTGGTGCGCGTCGGCGGGCAAGGACCGGTGACGCTGGGCCAGCATCCTCGCTTGCAGCCGCTGGCCGGGCTGCTGCGGGCCGCGGGCTTCGAGGTGCGCATGGCCGGCGATGTGGCTGGCCTGGCCTGGGGCAAGCTGGTGATCAACGCGGCCATCAACCCGCTGACCGCGCTGCTGCGTGTGCCCAACGGCGAGCTGCTGGAGCGGCCAGCAATCCGCGATATGCTAGGCCAGGCCGCCAGCGAGGCCGCGGCCGTAGGCCTGGCCCAGGGGCTGCGCCTGCCCTTCGACGATCCGGTGGCCGCGGCCGAGGAGGTGGCCCGTCGCACAGCCGCCAACCACTCGTCCATGTATCAGGACGTGCAGGCCGGCCGCCCCACCGAGATCGACGCCATCTGCGGCGCGGTGGTGCAGGCCGGCCAGCGCGTGGGCGTGCCCGCGCCGGTCAATCAGACGTTGTGGATGCTGGTGCGCGCGGCGGGCGGTGAATGGTGGACGGTAAACGGTGAACGGTAAACGGTGAACGGTGATCGGTGAACGGTGATCGGTAAACGGTGAACGGTGAACGGTGAACGGTGAACGGTAAACGGTGAACGGTGATCGGTAAACGGTGATCGGTAAACGGTG
>JAJTXO010000089.1 GCA_021463315.1 Caldilineales bacterium
CGCTCAGATTTTCAAGGATCATCGCGCCGCCCTGCCCACCGCCGACGCACATGGTGACCATGCCGTACTTGTGGCCCTGGCGCTCCATCTCACCCATCATGGTGATGGCCAGCTTGATCACGGTGGCGCCGATGGGATGGCCCAGGGCGATGCCGCCGCCCAGCGGGTTGACCTTCTTCCAGTCCCAGTTGTGGCCCTGGCGCTGCATCTCGATGCCGCAGGACATCACCTGGGCCGCGAAGGCCTCGTTCAGCTCGATCACGCCGATGTCGTCCAGCGTCAGGCCAGCCTTCTGCAAGGCTTTCGGCATGGCAAAGGCGGGGCCGATGCCCATGTAGGCCGGGTCCACGCCCACGAAGCTGTAGCTGACGATGCGGGCCCGCGGTTGTAGACCCAGCTCGGCCGCCCGGCCGGCGGTGGTGACGATGCAGGCCGCGGCCGCGTCGTTCAGCGGGCAGGCGTTGGCCGGCGTCACCGTGCCGTTCTTTTTGAAGACGGTGGGATAAAGGGCGGCCTTGCTGACGCTGAGGGTGGGGTTGACCCCCTCGTCCTGCGAGACCACCTCGCGCGCCACTTCCTGGCCCGCGACGCGTTTGACGATCTCCACCGGCACGATCTCGTCCTTGAACTTGTCCATGCGCTGGGCCTTGAAGGCCTTCTTGTGGCTCTCGACCGCGTACTTGTCCTGTTCCTCGCGGCTGATCTCGTAGCGCTCGGCCAGGTTCTCGGCCGTGGCGCCCATGATCAGGCCACACACCGGGTCGGTCAGCGCCTCCCAGATGCCGTCGGTCAGCTCACCGTGGCGCAGCTTGAGACCCCAGCGCGCGCCCTTGACCAGGTAGGGCGCGTTGCTCATGCTCTCGGTGCCGCCGATCAGGTAGAGGTCGCCCTCGCCCGAGGCTACCGCGCGATAGCCGCTGACCAGCGCTTCCATGCCGCTGGCGCAGTTGCGGTGGACGGTGTAGCCGGGCACATGCTGCGGCACGCCGGCCATCAATCCCAGGACGTGGCCGATGTTGGCCGCCTCGGAGGGTTGGCCCGCGCAGCCGACGATCACATCGTCGAACAGCGCTGGATCGACGCCGGTGCGCTCGATCAGCGTTTTGAAGACCAACACACCCAGGTCGACGGCCGTCTTGGCGCGCAGCGCGCCGCCGTGGTTGCCTGTCGGGGTACGGACTCCACCAACAATTACGATGTCCTTCATCGACTATGCTCCTCGTTATAGTTTATGCGCGCAGCGCAATGGCTGCGACGGGCGGAAGAGACGGACGGCAGCCCCCGTCAGGGCTGGCAAAAACGCAAACGGCCCACCAGGCGCGGCGCGACGTGCGCCGGCTGGCAGGCCGGGAAAAGCGGCTTGGCATGGGAGAAACCTAGATCGGCCGTGATCATCCTGCATGTCATCATTGGTCTGCACCATTGCATGTTCGTGGTCTGGCCACCCGAAGGTCGGGGCGCTGTGAGTTTTATGCCGCACTGCGTCACGCCGATTGTACCCGATTTGATTCCATTTGGCAAACCAGCATGGCCGATTCACCAACCCACCAACCCGCTAACCCACCAACCCACCAATCTACCAATTTACCAACCCACCAACCCACCAATCTACCAATCTACCAATTTACCAACCCACCAACCTACCAATCTACCAACCCACCAATCTACCAATCTACCAATCCACCAACCCACCAATCCCCCCACTCTGTCTCACCTGTGCTATAATGCAGCCATGCCAATCCGAGTTCTCTCTCCCGAAGTCGCCAGCCGCATCGCCGCGGGTGAAGTTGTCGAACGCCCCGCCTCGGCCGTCAAGGAGCTGGTCGAGAACAGCTTGGACGCGGGCGCCGACGAGATTCGGGTCGAGGTGCGCGAGGGCGGCCGGCGGCTGGTGCGGGTGGTGGACAACGGCCAGGGCATTCCGGCCGCGGAGGCCAGCCTGGCCTTCGAGCGCCACGCCACCAGCAAGCTGCGCAGCGCGGACGAGCTGGAACAGATCGCCACCCTGGGCTTCCGCGGCGAGGCGCTGGCCTCCATTGCCTCGGTGGCGCAGGTGACGCTGCTCACCCGCCACATCGACGAAGAAGTGGGCAGCCAGCTGCGGGTGGAGGGGGGCCATTTGGTCAGCCACGAAGCCAGGGGCGCGCCGGCCGGCACGGTGGTGACGGTGGAGAATCTGTTCTACAACGTGCCAGCCCGGTTGAAGTTCCTGCGCCAGCCCGCCACCGAGTCGGGGCACATCGTCGATATGGTGCAGCGCTGTGCGATGGCCTTTCCTGAGCGGCGCTTCAGCCTGGTCTCCGACGGCCGGCTGCTCTTCCAGTCCACCGGCAGCGGCCGGCTGCACGATGTGCTGGTCAAGGTCTGGGGGCTGGACGTGGGGCGGCAACTGGTCCCGGTCGGCAGCATCGAAGCTGACCCCTCGTCGTCGCGAGGCTCGGCGAAGCAATCCCTCAGCGCTTCCAATCCCCTCGCCATCGGTGGCGAAGCGCCGTCCGTCGCTGGCTACATCGGCCTGCCCACGCTCAGCCGCTCCAACCGCAACCACATCCTTTTCTTCCTCAACCGGCGCGCGATTCAGGATCGCAGCCTGGCCTTCGCCGTCACCGAGGCCTACCGCAATCGCTTGATGGTGGGTCGCTATCCGGTGGCCGTGCTGCTGATCGAGCTGGACCCGGCGCTGGTGGACGTCAACGTGCATCCGGCCAAGGCCGAGGTGCGCTTTCGCGAGGAACGGGCCCTCTTTCGCGCTGTGCAAAAGGCTGTCCACGCCACGTTGGCCGAGCATGCCCCCGTGCCCGAAGTGCGCAGCGAGGGGCTGAGCTGGTCCATGCCTGGCTGGGCCGAGCGGCGAGAGGCGCTGCTGGCCGCCGGGCAATCCCTGCAGCCGCCGCTGGCCTTGCCGAGAGAGCCGTCACCACCCATCAGCCAGCAGGGGCCCGCGACCACAGATGGCAGGCCGCAGGAGCCACCGTGGCGTAGCACCCCAGACCCAGCCTCATCCCAACCCGCCGCCGCCGATGACGCGCCGCCAACCGACACCAGCGCCGCCTCCGAGACCAATCTACCAGGTAACCAATCTACCAATGCCTTCCCCATCCTGCGCGTCGTCGGCCAGATGGGCGCCACCTACATCGTGGCCGAGGGACCGGAGGGGATGTACCTGGTGGACCAGCACGCCGCGCACGAGCGCATCCTTTTCGAGCAGATGGTGAGCCAGCAGGCGGCCGGCGGCGTGGCCCAGCAGGCGCTGCTGGAGCCGCTGGCCTTCGAGGCCGGCTCCAGCTACGCCGGCCTGCTGGCCGAGTATGCCGAGGCGCTGGCCGCGGCCGGCTTCGATCTGGATCCCTTCGGCGGCGACGCCTGGCTGGTGCGGGCCGTGCCGGCCGTCTACGGCCGCGTCGATCCCCGCCGCGCGCTGGAAGAGACCTTGGAGGGGATCGCCGACGGCCGCGATCTGGTGGGCGAGAGCAAGGAGGCCGCGCTGGTGGCCGTGATCTGCAAGCGGGCCGCGATCAAGGGCGGGCAGGTGCTGGCGCTGGACGAGATGCGCCAGCTGGTGCGCCAGCTCGAAGCCTGCCGCGATCCCGGCTCCTGTCCCCACGGCCGGCCGACCATGCTGGTGTTGAGCCGGATGCAGTTGGAGAAGGAATTTGGACGGAGGGGATAGTCGTATGCCCGTAAACGCCAACAGACCTGATCGTTGGAAAGCAGACATAGCTCAGTCGGTAGACTTCTACAACGACTGGTTTCTTCGATTTGCACCGCAGGCGTTTCGCGAAACGCGCATCGAGGCAACCAAACGTGTGCTGGCCACTTTCCAGCAAACGCGCAATCTGACGGATATTGCTCCTGGCGTTCTCCATGCAAACCCTACTGCAGTCGAGACATTAAGGATGACCACGGCCCCGCCCATCGCTCGTGATCGCCTGATTGGGCTGGCGGGGGTTTCGCCGAATCTTGTAAGGAGCATAGAACTACGTCAACGTGTCCCCAACCGGATGAACAGGGAGCAACTGCGGGCGGAATTGCAGCGGATGTCCGACGTATTTCAGAAGTTGGCGGACGTGGACATTCTGCCGTGGCTCGCCAGTGGAAACGAGCCATCCGAAGAAGAGATTTATCGCGCTGCCACGATTGTGGCCGACCGTCTCTGTGGGGCAGTTGCCAACCCAGTCATCCGAAACGCACAGGAGCAGAGGCAGCTCGCAGCAATCAGGGCTTGGTTGGATGCCCACGGTTATCGCGTAATCGATCCGGGGAGTCAATTTAGACTAGATGCTTTCCCACCCGGCAGATATGGGTTCCGTGTCAACGTACCGGTCAAACATGGTGCATATCATGTGAACGTGCCTATTGATGCGGTCGTCATGCCTAAGCACGCCCAACCAAATGAGTTGCCTTTGCTAGTCGAAGCGAAGTCCGCCGGGGATTTCACCAACACAAACAAGAGACGCAAAGAGGAAGCCACTAAGAATGCTCAATTACGCAGCACGTACGGCAATGAGGTTCGCTACGTACTCTGCCTATGTGGCTATTTCGATACTGGCTATTTGGGATACGAAGCCGCAGAAGGTATCGATTGGGTGTGGGAGCATAGGGTAGAGGATCTGGCTGAGCTGGGACTTTAACAGATGGCAACCTTAGGAAACCCTCCACATCTGCCGGACATTGAGTCGTTGCGCCTGAGCATGCAGGCACAATTGGACGCGGCCAAGACTCAGGAGGATCGCAATCGCCTCGGCCAGTTTGCCACGCCAACGGCTTTGGCAATCGATGTTCTGACCTGCGCGCGCATCTTGTTGCCAGATACCGAAATTGTGCGTTTTCTCGATCCCGCTTTCGGCACTGGATCGTTCTATTCGGCCCTGAACCATGCGTTTCCCGCTGAACGCATTGCCCAGGCTTCCGGCTTCGAGATCGATCCGCATTACGGCCAGGAGGCGCAGCGCCTGTGGCAGGCGGCGCCGCTCACACTTCATTTGACAGATTTCACGCGTGTCGTGCCGCCGACGTCAGAGCACGACAGATTCAATCTGTTGATCTGCAACCCACCTTACGTCAGGCACCACCACATCCCCATCGCTGAGAAAAACCGGTTTTCGGCGTTGGTCCGCCAGGCGACCGGCATCCAGTTGAACGGACTGACGGGTCTCTACGGCTACTTCATGTTGCTGTGCCATACCTGGATGGCTGAGGGTGGCCTGGCTGGCTGGCTGATCCCATCGGAGTTCATGGACGTGAACTATGGCCGGCAGATCAAGCGCTATCTGCTGGAACGGGTCACTTTGCTGCGCATTCACCGCTTTCGATCCGAAGACATCCAGTTCGACGACGCCATAGTATCGTCGGTGGTGGTTTGGTTCCGCAACCAGCCGCCGCCGACCGAGCACCAGGTGGAGTTTTCTTACGGCGGTTCGCTCAATGCGCCAGCCGTAGTCAAGTGTGTATCGAGCGTTGTGCTGGGCAGGACTGCGAAGTGGACTGGCGTGGCAACCTCAGATGGCGACGCGACAGATACGCTTTCGGTGACTTCGCCGCTCCAAGCCACGCTGGGCGATCTTTTCCAGATCAAGCGCGGTATCGCTACGGGAGCCAACGACTTCTTTGTGGTCAGCCGGGAACAAGCTCTTGCGCACGGTTTGCCACAGGAGTTCCTCATCCCGATTTTGCCAAGCCCGCGTCACCTTGACGCCGACGAGGTGTTTTCTGATGAGGACGGCAATCCGAAACTCAGACATCAGCTATCCTTGGTGGCTTGCAGTCTGCCAGAAGAGCGCGTGCGTGTGGAGCAGCCCAGTCTCTGGCGTTATCTGGAGCAAGGCAAGGAGCGCGGAATCCATCAGCGCTATTTATCTGCCCATCGAACGCCCTGGTATGCCCAAGAAAACCGGCCGCCTGCCCCACTTCTATGCACCTACATGGGACGGCAGACACCCGGCAAGGCCCGACCTTTTCGTTTCATCCTGAACCATTCCAAGGCCACGGCGCCAAACGTCTATCTGATGCTCTATCCGAGGCCGTCGCTGGCAGCAGAGTTGAGACGCGCTCCTGACTTGCTCCGATCCATCTGGCAAGCGCTCAACCAACTGCCGCCGCAAGCCTTGATCGGCGCAGGGCGCGTCTACGGCGGTGGCCTGCACAAGATCGAGCCGGCCGAGCTGTCCAACGCGCCAGTCAACGGCATCCTGCATCTTGCACCAGCCATTGCCTGCACAACGGGCAAGCAGTTAGCTTTGTTCAACGCGTAGGCGCCAGGTAGATCAGTCATGGACCTTGCTCTCTTGATTCAGCGCATCGACACCCTCAAGGCCGAGATCGACGCCCTGCGGCCCATCGACGCGGAGCAGGAGGCGCGCGTCATGCAGATGTTGCGCATCGATTGGAACTACCACTCCAACGCGATCGAGGGCAACACCCTGACGCTGGGCGAGACGCGGGCCTTTTTGCTGCATGGTGTCACGGCCAAGGGCAAGCCCTTCCGCGATTACCTGGATGTCAAGGGTCACAACGAGGCCATTGCCTACCTGGAGCAGATGGTGCGCGGCCAGGAGCCGCTGACGGAGGTCGTCATCCGTGAGCTGCATAGGATCTTGCTGGTGGAGTCCTACGAGGTGAACGCCGTGACACCCGATGGCCGGCCGACCCGGCGGCGCATCGCCATCGGCCAGTACAAGACTGCACCCAACCATGTGCGCACCACCACCGGTGAGTTCCATTACTATGCCTCGCCCGAGGAGACGCCGGCCCAGATGGGCGATCTGATGGCCTGGTATCGGCGTGAGATAGAGATCGGCGCGTTGCATCCGCTGCTGCTAGCCGCGACCTTTCACTATCGCTTCGTCGCCATCCACCCCTTCGACGATGGCAACGGCCGCATGGCGCGCCTGCTGATGAACCTGCTGCTGATGCAACACGGTTACGTGCCCATCGTGATCCGGCTCGAATCCAGGGGCGACTATCTGCTGGCCCTGGAGACCGCTGACGCCGGCGATCTGAGCGACTTCGTGGCGCTGATCGGCGAGGCGCTGCTTCGTTCGCTGGCGCTGTATCTCAAGGCCGCCCGACACGTGGGCTTGGAAGAACCAGGTGCATTCGAGCAGCAGGTTCTTCGCTTGCGTGAACAACTCGCACCCTACGACGCTTGAGCGTCTTCCATACTGTTCCCCAGGAGCACCCACCCATGACCGCAGCAACCAAACCCTCTCGGCCCCAAACGGGGCCACCCAACTGGCGACAGATCGTCGCTCGCTATCAGAAGTCCGACCAACGCAGCGCCGTCGGACAGTTGTTCACCTCTGTCGTGCCCTTCCTGGCCATGATGGTTGTCATGTACTTCAGCCTGCAGGTGTCCTACTGGCTGACCGTGCTGCTGGCCATTCCCACGGCCGGCTTCATGGTGCGCACCTTCATCGTCTTCCACGACTGCGGCCACGGCTCCTTCTTCGCCAACCGCAAGGCCAACGATGTGGTGGGCTTCATCACCGGCGTCCTGACCTTCACTCCCTACTATCGTTGGCGCCACGCCCACGCGGTGCATCACGCCACGGCCGGCGACCTGGACCGCCGCGAGATGGGCGATGTGTGGACGATGACCGTGGATGAGTACCTGGACGCGCCGCGCTGGAGACGGGTTGGCTATCGCATCTATCGCAATCCGTTGATCATCTTCACCATCGGCGCCTGGCTCAGCTTCCTGGTCTTTCAGCGCATCCCCAACCCCAAGGATGGCAAACGCGAGCGCAACAGCATCCTGTGGACTGACCTGGCGCTGCTGTTGATCTTCGTGGTGGCTGGTTTGACCATCGGCCTGGGCGACTTCCTGCGCATCCTGTTGCCGGTGTTCTTCATCGGCACCTCGGCCGGCGTCTGGCTGTTCTACGTCCAGCATCAGTTCGAGGGGGTCTATTGGGAGCGCCATCAGGATTGGAGCTATGTGGACGCAGCGCTCAAGGGCAGCTCCTACTACCAGTTGCCGAAAGTCCTCCAGTGGTTCTCGGGCAACATCGGCTTCCATCACATCCACCACCTCAGCCCGCGCATCCCTAACTATCACCTGGAACAGGCCTACAACGAGAACGATCTGTTCCACGTCAAGCCGATCACGCTGCGCTCCAGCATGCAGTCGCTGAAGTTCCGGCTCTACGACGAGGCGAACCATCGTTTGGTGGGCTTTGGCTACGTCAAGGAGGCGCGCGAGCTGCGCCTGGCTCAGGTCGCGTCGATACAGCCAACGGTTTGATCCTGGAGGGCGTTCTCGCCGGGTCGGGCGGGGACGCCCTCCCGATCATGCCGTCAACCTGGGCCATGACAACCAACATCCACTTCGACCTCATCGCTTCCTTCTACGACCGCGCCATTGGCGCGCCCGATCCTGAATACCTGAAGGCCGCGCTGGCTCTGCCTACGGCCGGCTGGCTGCTGGACGCCGGCGGCGGCACGGGACGGGTGGCCGCGCAGCTTCGCCCGCTGGTCGGCCGGCTGGTGATCAGCGACCTGTCCGCGCCGATGTTGGCCCAGGCGCAGGAGAAGGGCATCGCCTGCCCCGTGCAAACCCACGTCGAGCGGCTGCCCTTTCCCGACGACCACTTCGACCGCGTGCTGGCCGTCGATGCGCTGCACCATTTCGCCGATCAACGCCTGGCTGTGGCCGAGCTGGTTCGGGTGCTCAAGCCGGGCGGCCGGTTGGTGATCGAGGAACCCGACATCGCGCGCTTCCCGGTCAAGCTGATGGCGCTGGCCGAAAAGCTGGCGCTGATGGGCAGCCACTTCCATTCCCCCCAGCAGATCGGCTATTTCATGGCGGCCAACGGCCTGGATCCCTTCATCCAGCAGCGCGGGGCTACCGCCTGGATCATCGCCGACAAGTGACACCCGCCCTGCGTCCTCCGTAGGTCCGGCTACCAGCCGGACCTACGGCCATGAGATCGCCGACCGGTGACTGCAAACAAGCGCAAGTCCTTTCTCCTGGCCGCCGGCGCGCTGCTTGCCTGCGGCGCGCTGGTGCTCTTCCTGCGCCTGCCGGCCCTGCCGCAGTCGCAGATCGACTGGGACGAGAGCATCTATCTGCTGATGGCGCGCAGCCTGCTGCAGGGCCACGCACCCTATACCGCGATCTGGGACCACAAGCCGCCCGGCATCTATCTGCTCTTTGCCCTGGCGCAACTGCTTTTCGGCCAGACGGTGCTGGCCATCCGGCTGCTGGCTCTGCTGGTGGTTACGGCCACCTGCTTTCTGCTCTGGCTGTATGGACGCCACGTGCTGGGCAGCCGCACCATCGGCGCGCTGGCTGCGCTCTTCTACGCCCTCTTTTCCACCCAAAACGGCGGCCTGGCCAGCAACGCCGAGATCATCTTTGCGCCCTTCACCGTGGCCGCGCTGCTGTTGCTGCGCTGGCGCACAGGTGTTCCCACTGCGATCCAGCCGCAGCGCCGGCTGACCTTTCTGGCCGTCGGCCTGCTGCTGGGCGCGGCGATCCAGATCAAGGCCATCGCTGGCATGGAGCTGCTGGCCGCGCTGGCATTGATCGCACTGACGCCGCTGTTTGCCCGACAACAGGCGTCGCGGCCGGCGTTCAGAGCGGCCGCCTGGGCGGCCGCATGGGTGATGGCCGGCGCGTTGCTGCCTACGCTGGTCGCTGCGGCCGCTTTTGCCCTCAGCGGCCACTGGTCGGACTACCTCTACGCCAATTTCACCGCCAACGCGATCTATCTGCGCGGCGCGCCCGCGTTGGCGCCGGCCGCGGTGATCGTGGCCTTGCTGAGCCAGGCCCGCGGCGCAACGCTGCTGTGGATCGCTGCGCTGGCCGCCTTGCCGCTGGCCGCGCTGATCCAGCGACGCCACCCGCACACTCTGCGGGAGCTGGGCGTGCTGGGCATATGGCTGGCCTGCACCCTGGTCGCCGCCTTGCTCTCCCGGCGTCTCTTCCCCCACTATTTCCTGCAAACGCTGCCGCCGCTCAGCCTGCTGGCCGCGCTGGTCATCGTCCAGGCGGTGCGGCTGGATAGCCAGTTGCCGCGCATCCGACAGGCCTTGCTGATCGGCCTGATTCTCGCTGTCGGCCTGGCGCGGCCGGCCGCCCGGCCGGTGCAGCAAAGCCTGGGCGAGATTCGGGCCTTGCTGCGCGGCGCAGAGCGGGTTGAGCTGCTGGTCTACACGGCCGGCTATCTGCGAGAGCGCATGGCCCCGGGCGACTATCTGTATGTGGCCGAAGGGCCGCCGATGCTGTACTTCCAGACGGGCGCGGCCATTCCAACGCGCTACGTGCTGCCGACGATTCTCAACGGCGACGGCGCGGCCATGGCCGGGATCGATCCCCTGGCCGAGCTGGAGCGCATCATGGCTTTGCGGCCGCGCTACGTGGTGCTGGCCGAGGACTACCAGCGCGGCCCAGCGTTTCTGGCTCGCCTGCAAGCACATCTGGCCGACAACTACCTGCTAGAGCGCTCGCTGCAGGGCCTTCTGCTCTATCGTTTAGCGCCTTGACCAGCGCGGCTGATTGGAGTATGATGCGTAACCGGTGATCGGTGATCGGTGATCGGTGATCGGTGATCGGTGATCGGTGATCGGTGATCGGTGATCGGTGAATTGGTGA